>JAQBNQ010000142.1 GCA_028288545.1 Bacteroidota bacterium | reverse complement strand
TTTATTTCTGATTTTGTAAGTGGCCGCTCCAGTTGATCCTTTCTATACCTGCCGCATACCCTGGTTTTCAACGCTGTGACAATTTCATAAATCTCATTCTCGGTTTTGTTGGTAAAGTCCACCACATTTTTTTGACAGGATTGGCAAAATGCTCCTTGTTCCGAACTAGCCATTTGGCTCCAGTTTTCGTGGCAGGGTTTGGGGATAGAAATTTTAATTTGTTTGGCCATTAGTTTCTACTACTCAGTCTTTTTTGCTGAAAGCGTATTTTATTTTAGTGAATAACCGCTGAAAGGCCCATTTGACCCGATGGCCTTTTCTAACGGAAATATCACCTACCATCATCAACTCCTCAACTTTTACTCCTTCTAAGCCAATGATAGTCCCCTCTAACCGGATTTTGGAATCTTCGGGGCAACTGGTGAATTGACTGACCGGCATTGTGGCTGTTTGGTATCCAATGTATGAAAAACTAACCGTGTCAGACTTAAGGTTTTGGCAATCGATTGCGAAGAATCCTTCGTCGTTTGTAACATAAGTTCTATCGCTATGCTTAAGTCTGATTATGGCTCCTCCAAGAGCTTCGGAACTTTCCCGGTCAACTACCTTTCCTTTTATTACAGTGTTACTTGCTTTAGAGTTATCAGTTACTTGCAAAGAGTTTAAATGGTTGAGCTCCATTTTTTGGATAGTATCGGCGGGAAGTTTTGCATTGTCCTTGTCGCCCGCTTTAAGGTTTTCTGCTGCGATGAGGGTTGCAACACTTGCGGCGATGGCTTTCCAGTTTAAAAAGGAATTGTTTATTTCTGATTTTGTGATGGGTTGATGAATTTGTGCAGGTGTGAATCTGCCACAACTATGGCCTTTGGCGTTGGTAAGAATTTCATAGATATCATTATCAGTTTTATTGGAAAAGTCGATCACATTTTTTTTGCATGATTGACAATATGCGCCTTGGCTGGTGGCGGTCATTTCGCTCCAGCTTTGTTGGCAGGGTTCAGGTATTGAGATATGTATTTGTTTGGACACAATGCGATTTTTAATTAAAATTTAGGGCAACCCATCCAGTGGCGACGAATAATGGGATGGCGGTTATAATGTTCAGGTGGTTTGAGCCGCATAATTACAACCTTGGTCGGATCAAGCTTATCCAGATCGCGCTGTTTAAGGCGGTGATGCTCTGCCGATGCAATCAGCATCTTGTTTTTAGCGGTAAAGAATCCTGCCGGTACCTGTATTGAAAATAATCCTTGCTCATCGGTAACAACATCGGCTATTCCGCAATATGGGATAGAAATTTTTGCTTTTGCAATTGGCTTTCCGGTTACAGAATTTATGACCTTACCCTTTAAGGTGATTTTGGAATCCTGTTCATCGAATACAGGATGACTAGTTGCTTTATTTGAGTGCCATGTTAAAGAAGCTTGTTGAGGTTTATGATTATTTGCTGAAATTTTTTCGGTGGCAATGAGGGCAGCAAGGCTGGCGGTTATGGCTTTCCAGTTAAAGAAAGAGGTGTTGATCTCGGTTTTGCGGATAGGGGTGTTTAATTGCTCCTCGGCAAAACGACCGCATATTTTAGTAGTAGCGGTAGTTAGTATTTCGTAAACTTCGTTTTCGGTTTTGTTGCTAAAGTCGATGACATCGGAATTGCAGGATTTGCAGAAGGCACCTTGTTGTGTCGGTGTCATTCTATCCCATTTTTTGTTACAGGGATCCGGGATAGTTATTTGTATTTGCTTTGGCACAAATGGCGTTTAATTAAAGATAATAATAATTTACTGAATATATCAAATACTGCCTTAGCAGGTTTGGCTTTGCCTTAAGGGCAAGTTGACCTCCATTATTAAGGGCTGAAGCCCTGGGATTCCCTGGAAATCGTTATCCACGCCTTGAAAGGCGTGGCAACTTTAAATGCAAATATCCTTATGGCTTTATTGTTAGCAGTTTAATCTTTTTGCGTTGTTGGCTTATCCAGGCACTTAGCTTTTCCATGGCTGGTAATTTTGGTTTTGGTGATTGACTTTTTTCGGGATACAAATTACTAAGGTAGAGGCCGGGGTAGTAATAAAATTTGCTCCACCAATTGATGAGGGTTGGGCGCAGTCGCTCTTTTAAATTTTGTGAAGCCCACGGATAATCATTGGACTCTTCTAAAGGTGTATATCCGATGCCACCGGAAATAACGATATGCGTAGTTTCGTTAACGGTGATAGTGGAAAGAAGGACTTCTTCATCCATCTGAACATCTAAGCGCATGGATTTCCATTCTTCAATTGTTTCGAGGCAATTTTCTAAAAGCAGTCTACTGAATTCCTGTCCATGATCCAATGAATCAGCTTGTGCAAGGGGAATTACGAGTTTATAATATCCGCGACGGTCGGCACGGGTTTTATAAATTGAATTAGAAATTGAGATATGGGCGTTAATAACGGGAGTGCCATCTGAAGCGTTTGTGACCCGGCCTTCAATAACTATCGAGTCATTTGTGGGGGAAGAATTTGTTGTGTCAGATGGGATTTGATAAAAGGCGGAGGCTGTATCGGAAGGCGAAACCGAATCTGCAAATGTTTGCTGAGCAGAGATTAAAGTCGCGAGACTTGCAGCGATAGCTTTCCAATTAAAAAGTGAATTATTTAGTTCGGTTTTTCGAACCGGGCGTTGTATTTGATGCAAGTGGAACCTGCCACAAGTTGTACCGTTTGAATTAACGAGGGTTTCGTAAATTTCATTTTCGGTTTTGGTTGTAAAATCTATAACGTTTTTGGCACAGGCTTTACAATAGACTCCCTGGCGGTTAGGAGTCATTTCGTTCCAGTTTTCGTGGCTGGGTTTAGGGATTGTTATTTGTATTTGCTTAGCCATGATTTTTATTTACCACCTGCCTAAAATCATCTCCTCCCTATTGTCAAATTCTACTTTAATTGGTTTTTGGGGATTGATGCGATTTAGAGGAACAATCTTTGTTTTATACCAACGTGCCTCTGCAGTGAGCATTTTTTCTTTTAGAAAATACCGGGGAACGGTTATTGTAAAATTACCAGCGCTATCTACGGTTGTTTTATAGTCTGTATTGTCGATGTATATATCCGCGTATGGCACAGGTTGTTTTGTTTTTGCGTTGATCACCTTTCCTTTCAGCATCACCAACGAGGAATCAATATCAAGGTCTTTATTTAGTGAAACGGGAGTTGAGACGGTGTCTGCTGCTCTATTAAATCTCTCCGAAGCGCTTTCGTAAACTACATTGGCATTGTTGGGTTTTGCACCGATTTTATTAACAGAAACCAAAGCCGCTAAAGCAGCCGCAATGGCTTTGAAGTTGAAGAAAG
>JAQBNQ010000612.1 GCA_028288545.1 Bacteroidota bacterium | reverse complement strand
TAAGCCAATGCCCGAACTGATGGAGTTAAGCGGTATATTAAAGTCAAAACCCTGCGTACTTATCATGGGCTCGGATAAACCTACATACTGGCTGCGGTGCAACAGGCCAAATTCAAAGCCATCCTGGCTGCCGGCATAGGCCGGGTTAAACAGGTACTTATTATACATGTACTGCGTAAACTGCGGCTCCGACTGTGCAAACGCACCGCCCGCAAATAGCAAAGCACATAATAAATGGTAAACCTTCTTCGGCATAATTTGGAGTAATGAAATTAATCGAAACCCTCAACTTGCACCAATTATTTTACACTTAATTTAACCGAGGAAATAAGATAAGAGAACTTAGTGGCTGGCGGCTGCCGGCTCAAGCCAAAATTCGCCTTCCCATGGATGAGCTCTAATCCACAGAGTTTGCATAATAATATCATCCGCCAATTCTTCTTTCGCTTGTACTTTTTGCTGGTACAGTTGTTTCATATAAGCAAGGTCAACGCTTATCTTGTTTTCCTTTTTATAGTCCTCGTAGGGTGCAATAGCATCTTTTATAGCACTTGCATTTGAGGGCAACAATTGCAATTCAAACTTTAACTCCGACCCGGTATCGAACTCTTTAACCGCCAGTGCTGACGAATCCCCATTGTAACCAATGGCAATTAAAGTTGCCATGGCATGTTTTGGCATTAACATGCTTTTGTCGCCACTGTTGCCGGCATAAAACTGCTGGTTATCGCTGCCGTTAAGGCGGTATAAACTTTTTATAGATTTATATATTACATAAGTATACACCTGCTGGTAGTTGTTGCCATTCGATACTGAAACCTGCAAAGGTTGCGGACCCCAGGTTTTAGGGAGGGTGCCATTATCAATATTTATCCAACCGGTTTCGGTCCAGTTAAAGCCATAGGTCTCCATCCTGTATTTTTCTCTTTTGCCAAGTACCTTTTCATAATCCGTTACCAGTTTATCAAACTCTTTATCTTTTTTCTCAACAGCCTTTACAATTTTTTCGCGCTGCTTTTCCGATTCGGCTTTTACCAATAACAATTGTCGTCCGTAGTAATCTTTCAAAAGTGCCGCGTTTTTATCTCCATCTTTTACTTTGCCCAAATGCTGTAAATAAAATTTATGAAATTTCTCGGCATGAAAAGTATCCATAGCCAGCCAAAAGTGGGTACCGTCATGCCAACCATGCTGGTCGCGCCACGATTGCCTGTTAGTATCAGGAATTGCTTTCCACGCCATGCTGTCTAACTCGTAAAGATTTTTGTCCAGGTTTTTGACATACATATCAAGTATTGAATTATCCCCTACATAATGAAGCGCCTGCACCCTTTCCTGAAACTCGCGGGTTGCAACAAGGCTGCGCTCAAACTTTTTTGATTTCAATACTTTTATAGCGCTTACATCAAGTCCCCAATGATCATAATTATGCAGCCAGGTTGTATCGTACCCGGACACATCATCATTCTCCTCATAAGATTCTTTGGTATATTTTCCTTTTACTACCTTTTGCTTTTTATTATAGTAAGGCTCATTGTAATCGTATTGTCTCGTTTCCAGTTTCCATATGCGCTTAATAAGATCCCTGAAATATTGAGGCGTAAAAGTATAGTACAAACTATCTGATTGTTGCTTGTTCACCGTTTTGCCATTTTTAAAGGGGAAGCCGTTCTGCATCACCTCCTGCTCCAGGGCCGACTCATATTCTTTTGGAATAAAATCAAGCAGCTCAAGATCAACCGGAACCAGGTAATTATCCAACTCTTTAGGTTCGGTCCAATCCATGTTCCCGTTTTTATCGCGGTTACCTTTGTATACCATCATACCGGGCTTCTTTTCCTGCGTTGGAATTTCGATATGCACAGGGTTCTCTTTGTTTATTGCAAGTTGTTCTCCATCTGCTGTTGCATTAAAATAGATCATTCCATCAGTCTCCAACGGCTTTCCGTTTGAGGTAGTAGTGAGGTTAGACACAAGCATATCTTTATATGATAGTGCTTCAGCTAATTCTACTTTTACATTCTTTTCAATGATATCTCCTTTCGCATTTTTGAAACAACCTTTAGGAAAAACCATCATCGTTCCTTTATTTCCTTCCACCACATTATCCTTCCTGGTATCAATATCAAAATTCTGGCTGGCCACCATCGTGTTTTTAAACGGATCACCGGGTTGTATCTTAAGTACGTTCACCAAAACTGTAGGACTATTGTTACATGCAGTGAACGAAAGTGCAAATAGCAAAAACAGAATTTTAATAGTTGTCATCATATTTAAAAGTTTGGAGTTGAAAATTCATTACACTTATAAATACCAAATTTCGGCAAAGGTAACCTTCTGCCAGGGTCGTCTACATGCGATGGATACAAGATAACGGAGAACGAGATAATTTAATATTTAAAAATAAATCATTTAGGGCTGCTTCTTTCAACTAGTGGAGATTGAAGACTTAAAAAACATGCTGAATGATATCTGTAACCTGGGTTGCGGGGGATTGCAAGGCAATACCACACCGGGCGTATCGCAGGATGTGGTGCTCTATCAAAGTATTCCAAACCCAACAAAAGGTTCTGCTACAATCGGGTATTTAATTAATATACCGTTTACTTCTGCCGCAATCAATATTAGCGCCACAAATGGCAGTGTTGTAAAAGAATTTAAGATAAGTCAAGCAGGAAAAGGCAGCATCGTATTTGACGCAGCTCAAAATGGTAGCGGCACGTACAGGTATTCATTATCTATTGACGGCAGGTTGTATGATACGAAAACTCTAGTTATTACAAAATGACCTATTGATTGACAAGGAAGAAGTGTCCTCTAATAGAGTACGCTTCTTCCCTATTTAATAGAAACAATCAATTCGTCCAAGGTTTTGTTTTGGCTTTCATTGATAGAATGCCAACCACTTACTGCAGCGGTTATTTTTTGCGATACCTCCGGGTTATACTTAAAAGCGTTGTGAAACCTGGTAAGCAATAGCGGCTTGTTCTTGCAATTATCCAGCCTGCTTATATCTATCCAAAACGCTTTTTCGTCGCTCTCCAAAATTGAAATAGCCAAACCCCATAAAATCCCGATATCTTCCCCTGGCTTTAACCGTTCATAAGCGTTGACATAGTATTTCATTTTTGACAACCTGATTTCACGCTCTTCTGTCATAAATGCCCTGTACATATACCACTCCGCTAAACGATAATAAACTCCAGCATAAAAATCGCTGTCAAGCTCAAAATCCCGGGGCAAGGTTTCAAGCGATATGACCCTTTTTACTTTTTCATGATAAGTTATACCAACGGCATTGCTTAATTCAGTTTGAAGTATACAATATCCTTTTAGGTTAGGATGATGGGCATCAATGATTAGGTTGTGGCCTATCAATCCATGTTCGGCGGAATCCATAAATCTGTCAAAAGTGCGTAGTAAACATATACCTTCCTCGCTGGTTACACGTTCAATGATTTTGTTTTTCCAATTGGCATAGCCGGTATAAGTACTGTTTATTTCGGGTGCCTTTTTTAGTAGCACTAAAGCACTTTCATAATCGCCCATTTCATATTTACACTTCCCTGCAAAATATAAGAGATAAGGATGTTCCGCGTATTTTCGGAGTAATTGATTCATAAGCGTATCCGCCAATTTAAAATGCTGCTGATTATATGCCAATAGGGCATCATGGAGCGGCTCCTTATTCGCCGCTTCAATCAAAACATCATCCTTTCGAATGT
>JAQBNQ010000602.1 GCA_028288545.1 Bacteroidota bacterium | reverse complement strand
ATATTATAAGTACCCGGCGAATCGAGGCCTAAACGTTGTGCATCATACTTAAACCAAAATTGGTGATTAAGAACTACCTGCGACGAAACATCTTTTATCGCCACATACTTTAGCAAAAATTTGTGGGCCGAATATATCAGGTCGAAATTTTGATTACACACGTTGATGATCTGATTTGCGGGCGGCCAAAAACCGAAACTATTATCACCTGATTCCGGTGTCATTGAAAATATTTTGTTTTTGGTGGTTTGATCGCCATACATCCAATCATCCGAATCGCCGTTGGTGATATAGCCCACGGTCTGATCACCGGTTCCATATACAAAATCATTCGTTTTTGTCATTCGGGCAGCATAAGCTTCAAACAAAACAGAATCGGGAGTAAGAAAACTGGCAATATAGCCCCAGGGATAAACCAACAGGTTACCATAAGTATGGTAGTTAACGGCTATTCTAAAATCATGATGTTCGGCAAACCATTTTGTCGCCTGAATTTCGGGCTCCGAAAAACCCGCAGTACCGCGGTAAGTTTCATCGGTGGTAACGTTGGATGAACCAACATTGTCAAGGCCCCAGTTATATCCATAATTACGGTTTAAGTCCACACCATAGGTATTGTCACTGTTTAGACGGCGGTTCTTCCGCCACATACCTCCCCCGTTAGGGTTAGTGGTCTGGTTGTAGATATACCCATCGGGATTAACGCAAGGCACTATATACATTTCGGTGTTATCCAGCAGCGCGGTAACTGTAGGGTCGGTTTGATAGTGCTCCATTAAATACCACATGTAAAAAACCATATCCGTTAAACCCGCAGGTTCGCGGGCGTGATGCAGGGCCGTGTATAATATTTGTGGCTTACCGGCTTGTGCACTATCAGGGTGATTAGACATACGGAGCCAGTAAATTGGCCTACCTTGAATAGAATGAAAAGTATCAATAACCTGCCGCGCAGATATAAGGTTAGGGAAACGAGCCCTCATCGAATCTAACACATCCAGCATTTCCTGGTATTTATAAAACCCACCCATGGTACCGGTAGTAAAGTTTGCCGGAGTTGGTACACTGAATGGTTGGGTAGTTCCACAATTGAGAGAGCGGGACGAGTTGCTTTTGGTTGTATTATTTTGATTGGCGTAATAAGTTGAAACATCACTTATCAGCACATCGTAAGTAAAACCTGCGTTGCGTAGCTTTTGAATTTCCTGTTCCGAAAAATCGGAGGTAACGGAAATTCCTTTTCGGATGTCTCCATGATCTACTTCAAACCCCATGGCTGCCAATTGCAGGATGGTATGGGTGACATCCAGGTGAATACGGATCTTATCGTAACGTGGCTGTGCCGCAAAAGCAGAAATAAAAAAACAAGCCAATACAGTTGTAAAAAATGGCCGTGATATATTCATAGATTTTTATTGATTGCCGAAATTAATGTTTTTAAAGACAGACTGCTTTGCAACAGTTTGAAGTGCATCTTATTACTGCATGTACATGGTACTCATAAAGGCCAAAAAATTATTGATCATATGAAAACTGATGCCCGGCGCAAGGGATTGCGAGTTACGCCGCAGGTAACCGGTAACCATACCAAATACAAAAAAGAAAGGAAATAACTTTAGCTGCTGGTGTAACAGTGCAAAAATGAAGGACTGTAAACAGTTGGCGAAAAAGAATTTCATGTTCTTTTCGAGCGCTGAAAGAAATACACCACGGAACAGTATCTCCTCGTAAAAGGGTACCAGGATAACCACAAATAAAAACCCTACAAGCGGGTGGTAAAATTTATTGATGGAAAGGATATCATCAACAATAGATGAGATGCTAAGCACGTCAATGCCGTGATGCGTTGCATTAAGGGCATATAAATATAATTTGAGCGCAGACTGCACAATTATCAGTGCCGCTAAACCAGTTAAAACCGATCTCCGTTTAGTCCATAGGTGTCCCCAAATCAACTTCAGGTCGGGCTTCCTTACCAGTGAAAAAACCGAGAGCATAAAGCCTATAAAACAGAATAAGCTAAAATCGGCCAGGGGTTTGCTAACCGTGTCGGAATCTTCCATTACGTTGGGGTATAACATACCGTTGTTAAACAATAACAGGCCCAGCACATTTACCAATAACAAAAGCGAACTGGCGATCCAAAAGTGCTTAAGGCCCCAGCGAAATTCGGATGCCACCAAAACCATGCCCCTGCTTTTTAAATAGCTGCCCACATAATGTATCGGTAACACCCACAAATAAGGCATTACCATAACCCAAATAATCAGCAGGAAAAAACAAAACAAGCGAAGCAGGTCTGTAAAAGTCCATTTGTGAAACGGGGCGCGGATAAAAAGCCGTAAGCGGTTAAATCCAACAGGATCGTTAGAAAAACTTTCGGCTGTTAACCTTTTGTAGGTAGCAAAAGCTGAATCTGCAGGGCTGTGCGCAAGGTCGTAGCTAAACAGTTTTCTTAATGCGCCCGATGGCATATAAATGCGGTTAGAACCTTTAACCAGGTACAAACGGGCCTCGGAATATTTGCCCGTTTCCATTAAAGCTTTGGCTATGGATTCATCATCGTAATAGGCGGTGGAATCTTTTGCGGCCATGCGGTAGGCACGTACCGCATCATCTGCATCTCCCAGTTCAAGTAATAATTTCCCTTTTCTGCTTAGCTCCCATCCCTTGTTGGTTGAATCAAGTTTTGAGACCAAAACATTGATTGCCTTATTGTTTTGAGATAACTCTTTGTATTGCTCGGCAAGCAGGATGGTAAGATCGAGCGTGTCGTTAAATTTTTGGGCCAACTTAGCATATTCAATCGCCGGTTTAGGCAATTTATCCTGCACATAAATATTGGCCAGCTTATTATAAACCTGCCATATTTCTTTGCCCTCCCATTTTTGAGGGTGGTCATCAATATCAGATATAATAAATTGTAAAAAAGCTTTTGCCGAATCACCGTAAAGAGATTCCGCCTTGTATAATAAAACTTCGGGTACCCCGGGGAAACGCGCTACAAGATCCTCCAAACAACCCGACGATTCATCCGATTTAGGATTGTAATCCTCATCGTTATCGTAATAAGCTTTATCCGTAAACCGGCAACGCTCAATGGCTATTAAAAAATCGGCAGGATGATCTTGAATGTACATGTCATATTTTCGTAACACGTAGGAATAAACCGAATCGCGGGCACTGGTTAATGACTTGAGATAGAAGGTGTGACTTTGAGGCCTATCGCTACTCGCAGCATCCGCATTCACCGCAAATAAAAAGACACAGAAAGTGAAGCAGAGAAAAATATTTTTCAAAGGCCTTAATGTTCACGGGTTACGGACAGCGGTTAAAGGCAATCCGGGAATAGAAGTAAATATAATAATTGCGGGATGACGGTTGGCAGATCGCATTCGACCGTAATTCAAACTCAAATTCACTCTAAGCTGCATTGCAACTGACTACCACCCTTAATCTGTGAACCGGAATATATCCACATATTGCACAACATTTGCTAAGGTTCATTTTCAAACAAAACATTTGTAGCATCTTTGCCGTTGATTAAGTTGCGCCCAAATTATGCCTCACCACAGACAAGTTTTTCAAACCGATTCTCCTACCAGATGGACTGCCATAAAATGGACTTTAAGGATCTTTGTTTTTGTGGTGGCATTAGGTGTTTTTTCCGTTTGCGTGGCGCTTTTTAAGAACTCGAACCCTAAAATGCCCAAACTGGTTAGTTCGGTTGACCAGTTTAAGAAACTTTTGAAGCCCGATCAACCGCTCGATTTTAAAGAGCCGTTTAAAAAGCGCAAGAAGAAAAACGAGATAATCCGTAAGTCGCCCCTGCAGGAACAGGTACGGGCGGGGTTTTATGTAAACTGGGATCTGAAATCTTATTTTTCGCTAAAGGCTAACATTTCTAAAATGAATATGGTGTTGCCGGAGTGGCTGTTTGTTGACCCCAACGGCGATAGCGTAATTGCCAATATTGACCTGAAGGCCTTTGGGCTTCTTGATACCTCCAAGGCAAAGATAGTTCCCTTGCTTACCAACAACTTTGGCGACAAATGGAACGACAGTTGTGTTACCAGAATTGTTTCTACCCCCGAAAGCCGCAGCAAGTTTATTACCGGCCTGATGAAGGTTTTACGCAAATGGGGATTTGATGGAGTAAGCGTTGACTTTGAAGACCTGTACTCTTTACACAGCGACCAGGACCTGGTTGAATTTCATCGCGAATTATACGATTCGCTACATGCCAATAAAATGATTGCCACACAGTGTATTCCTCCGTTTAATAAGGATTACAAGATAAGCGAGCTGCACAAATTCAATGATTACATTTTTGTAATGGCTTACGATCAGCATTTTCAATCTACCAAGCCGGGTTCTATTAGCGGCGGCAAATGGGTGGAGCAGGTGCTGGATGTTTTTACCGCCAAAATTCAACCCGAAAAATTTATTCTGTGCCTTGCCGGTTATGGTTACGATTGGATGAAAGGCGGTACCGGTGCCGACATTACTTACCAGGAAGCGCTTACGGTTGCAAAAGAAAGCGATGCCAAAATTGACTTTGACAACGATGGTTACAATTGCCATTTTAATTATACAGATGAAACTGAACGGGCACACGAAGTTTGGTTTACAGATGCTGCAACCACCTACAATATTATGCGCACGGCCAGCAGTTACGGCCTTGCCGGTGTTGCGCTTTGGAGGCTTGGCTCGGAGGATAGCAGGATGTGGAATTTTTATGATAAGAATCTTACTTCCGAAGGTTTGAAACTGAACCCGGCTGATATTTCGAGCATGGATTATGTAAAACCCAGTAACGATGTTGATTACATTGGTGAGGGTGAAGTACTGGATATCCTGTCATCGCCCGAGCAGGGAAAGATAAATGTTGAATATGATTCGCAGGATGATTTGATATCGGAAGAAACTTATCTGGAGCTTCCCTCCTCGTACGTGATAAAAAAATTCGGTAAGGCAAAGGCAACCGATATCTTTTTGACCTTTGATGACGGGCCTGATCCAAAATACACACCTGAGATACTGGATATTCTTAAGGCCGAAAATGTGCCCGCGGCATTTTTTATGGTGGGAGAAAATATTGAAAGCAATATTCCTATAGTAAAAAAAATATACGATGATGGTTACGAGATAGGCAACCACACATTTACCCATCCCAATATTGCGGATGTAACGCGCGAAAGGGCAAGGCTTGAAATGAATGCCACCCGGCGATTAATTGAGATCATAACCGGGCATTCAACGGTAATGTTCCGTCCTCCCTTTAACGCGGATGCGGAGCCGCAGGACCTGGCGGAAATTATACCGGTGGAAGAAAGCCGGAAGGAAAACTACATTACCATCGGCGAGTCTATTGACCCGCAGGATTGGGATAACAAAAATATTACAGCAGACAGCATTTTCGACCGTATAATAAGGCAGCAGGCCCTGGGTAATGTTATACTGTTACATGATGCCGGAGGTGACCGCAGCAAAACGGTGGAAGTGCTGCCCCGCATTATTCACTACTTTAAATCAAAAGGATATCATTTTGCCACCATTGCCGAATTGGTAGGTAAAACCAAGCTTGAAATGATGCCTGCGGTTTCTAACCCGAAAGAGAAGCTTTTTAATAACGCGAACTTTGTAATTGCAGATACTCTCTTTTTGATACAACATTTTATTTACGGCCTTTTCTTTATCGGTATTTTTCTATCCATAGGGCGCATGGTGTTTTTGGGCATTCTTGCTTCAATACAAAATGTAAGGTCGAAGTTTAAGAAAGAGAAGTTTACGGGTAAGCCGCTGGTAAGTATTATTGTGCCGGCTTATAACGAAAGCGTTACGGCCGTAAAAACAGTAGCTAACCTGTTGCGCCTGGATTACCCCAATTACGAGATAATTTTTGTGAATGACGGCTCGAAGGATAATACTTACGAGATAGTAAAATCCGCCTTTGCAGGGAACGAAAAAGTGAAGGTGCTTGATAAAGTTAACGGAGGCAAAGCTTCGGCGCTTAATTTTGGTGTTCAACATGCAGAAGGGGCCTTTGTGGTTTGTATTGATGCGGATACGCAGTTAAAAGAAGATGCAGTATCGCGGCTGATGGAAAGTTTTATTAATGACGATATTGGTGCAGTAGCGGGTAATGTAAAAGTAGGCAACGAACTAAACATGCTAACCAAATGGCAAAGCATTGAGTACACGACAGCTCAAAATTTTGACAGAAAGGCTTTTGATATTTTGAATTGTATTACGGTTATACCTGGCGCTATAGGCGCGTTTAGAAAAGAAGCTATTGAAGATGCCGGCGGCTTTGCCAGCGATACCCTTGCAGAAGATTGCGATCTTACTATCCGTATTCTCCGTTCAGGATATATTGTTACTACTAATAACAGGGCTATTGCAATGACCGAGGCACCTGAAAAGCTGGGACAGTTTTTAAAGCAGCGTTTCCGCTGGTGTTTTGGGGTAATGCAAACGTTTTGGAAAAACCGCGATGCCTGTTTTAATCCAAAATATAAAGCGCTCGGATTGCTGGCCCTGCCTAACATCCTTATCTTCCAGATAATACTTCCGTTTTTTGCACCGTTGGCTGATCTGCTGATGATTGTTGGTCTGATAGCTATTTTCCGTGAGTTTAACAGTGGAACCGAAGCGGGCGCCATGAGCATGAGCGAGAGCAGCGCGGAGCGAATGTTGTTCTACTACATGATATTTCAATTGGTAGACCTTGCAGGCGCGGTGCTTGCTTTTAGTTTTGAGCGGGAGAACATAACCAAGTTATGGATGCTGATACCACAACGCTTTACTTACCGCTGGTTAATGTATTATGTTTTCTTTAAAGCTTTCTCAAAAGCGTTGAAGGGCGAATTGCAGAGTTGGGGCGTTTTGAAGAGAACAGGGAATGTAGCCGGGAACGTTTAACCAGTCAAAAAATCGTGTTCTGATCAAATTTGATGGGGGATACAAATATAAGGAAAACTTTTTTGCCGTTAAGTCACAAAGCCACTAAGAAAGGAATCGGAAAGTTTATTGATCAGTTTCGGGAAATAATAAATTAACTGGCTATACGGTGGACGGTTGTAAATGCAACTAAAATTAAAATGCCGCAGTCTATTTATAAGCATTAAAAACCATGAATTCAATCTTATGAAAAGCATCATTTTCTTCATTGGCTTTGCGTTCATGCTCTTACAGCCTTCCTCAAGTGCAAGCAGCAACTATGGGGTGATTGGTCAAAAAGATTTAACGGATACCGGCGCCTTGCGAAATGTGCTATGTCGTATTGATAGTGCCACTGTGACTGAGCCAGAGGCCTTTCATTTGATTACATTAACAGGAAGTCTTACCGGAGAAAGGACCAGCTACTGGTATTACGGTAAACGACATATTAAAAAGGCGCAACCCCTGGCAGGAGTTTTAGTGTGGACAAAGTTGGGGAAATACAAAACCAGGACAGACGATTTGGGAAGGTTCGCCCTTCAACTTCCGGATAATTCTGCCGATACCCTGATTATAAGAGGCAGATGTATGGGTGACGCCGCTTTTGGATACTCAGGTAAAGAAATACCTCTGAAAAATATCAACGTTAAAAAAGCTTTAAATCTTACTCTCAAATATTGGTTAAGGCCCGGGATGTTCATTTGCCCTTGCTTTTAAAAACGTGATTCATAATTTGCGCGTAGGTAATCCCCGGCAAAATCACCAGCCTTGGTATTCCCGGCCTTTTTGCCGATGCGAAACTATTTACCATTACAATTGTATACTTTCGAAATAGCAATAGCGTTATTAGCACCATGAAAAATATCTTGTTCATCGCAGTTTGTCTTTTAATTAATGTCTCTGTTAATGCGCAAGACGCACAATCGTATTACGAGAAGGGATTGGAAAAAGCCCAAATCGGTGATTACGACAAGGCGCTGGAACTTTTTAATAAATCTATAGAACTAAAACCGGATGAGTATGTTGCCTGGTACAACCGCGCTATCGTAAAATCCATGACCGGCCATTACGAAGATGCTATGGTTGACCTTGAACAAACCATTAAGCTTAACCCCGGTTACAAAAAGGCCTACCTTAATAGGGGTACGGCTAAAAAGCATTTAACCGATTATTCGGGCGCCATGCAGGATTATACCTTTAGCATCCAGCTGGATTCGGCCTATGCCGAAGCTTATTATAACAGAGGGCTGGTGTACGAAATGTTTGGTAAAAAAGAACTGGCCTGTTCCGATTTTACGAAAGCACTTCAATACGGGTATGAACGTGCGCAACATCGTGTAAGTAAGTGTAACGACACAACTGCAAAGGCCACTGGGGAAATCCATGCTATACTTAACTTATCAAAGACTTCCGACAACCGGAAGTATGGTTTTACACCTGAGTTTCCGGTTAGGGTAGGCACAGGTTACGATGGCGGCCCCGCGAATCAACGCGCCTATCTTGATCTGCTACGCGATGCACAAAACCAACCAGTAACCTATATTCGTGTAAGCAGTTGTTGCGGCTACTCCTCGCCTAACGGGCTTAACGGCCTTGCCATGCTGGATAAATACGAACTAACCTACCACAACGAAACGGGCGAGGAAAAAAAGGCTTATGTCTACATGTCGTTCTACGACTATGAAGACCCGCAGGTGCTTTCCGGATTTAAAACTGTAATCGCACCTCATTAAATTTTTTCGGGCGCAAACTTATTTCCACATTTTTCCGTTTAAATAATTGGCAATTCGCCATCATCGGTTTAACTTCGAAACAAAATTGAGTTTATGCATCCTGCTTACATGTTATTACCAATACCGTTGTTCTTCCTTTTTATGGGCATTGAGTGGTTTATTGGTTATCTTGGGAAAAAAGAACTTTATCGTCTAAACGACTCTGTAAACAATTTGGTAGTTGGCCTTGGGCAGCAATTGTGGAGCCTTGTTTTTAAAGTGGTATTGTTTGGTGTTTACATTTGGTTTTACGAGCACTACTCCTTCTTTAAAATACCCCCAACATGGTGGTCGTTTGTGTTATGCCTGCTGGCCTTCGACTTCTTTTTTTACTGGGCGCACCGCTGGGGACACGAAATGAATATTTTTTGGGGCGCACATTCCGTGCATCACCAAAGCGAGGAGTACAATCTTTCGGTTGCTCTTCGTCAATCGTGGTTTCACTCTATTATCGCTTTTGTAATTTTCCTTCCCATACCAATGATGGGTTTTGACCCTAAAATTTTCGGCGCGGCCGCTGTTACACACACACTTTACCAGTTTTGGATACACACCAAACTGGTTGGCAAATTGCATCCATGGATCGAATATTGGATAAACACTCCTTCGCACCATCGTGTACACCACGCTGTTAACCCTAAGTATATTGATAAGAACCACGCAGGTGTATTTATGATTTGGGACCGTATGTTCGGCACATTTAAAGAAGAAGAAGCCGAAGATGAAATTACTTATGGTATTACTACGCAGCTTAAAAGCTGGAACCCCGCTTGGGCCAACGTGCATTATTACGTTGAAATGTTTCAGAAAGCAAGGGAGATGAAAGGCTTTGATAAGGTGCGCATGATATTTGCGAAACCAGGTTGGATGCCCGAATACCTGGGTGGTTTCCGCTATGTGCAGGAAGTGGATAAAAGTACTTTCCAGAAATACGATGCCAATACCAACCTTTACTTTAAGATATATGCAGTTGTACAATTCTTTATTATGCTTTCCGTTTCATTACTGTACATGTTGCATTTTAAGGAGATGAGCCTTTTCTATAAAACGGTATTTTTCTGTTTAATACTTATTACTATGCTTATTACAGGGGCCATATTTGAAAACAAGCGCTGGGTGGTTTATGCCGAATATGCCAGGCTGGTGCTGGTTATGTTAAGCCTTAATACATTCTATTACTTCTGGTATTTGAACTGGTTTAATGCTACTATAATCCTGTCGTCTGTTTTATTTGCCGGTTGCATTATATTCTTTACCTGGTCGTATTTGCACCGCGAACCAGCTAAAACACTGCAGCCTGTTTCCAACAATTAATCAGGATTAGCATATTTCGCTTTTGAGCTTATTTATCCACATTTCAGTGCTGGATACCGAGAAAAAATTATTCACACTGAAAAAGAAAAAATTGCATATTCGCGTTCTTATTAAAACCAAATATAAATGCTCATGAAAAAACTGCTGTTAGCCATTTCGATGCTCAGCTTTGCTTACTCAGGATTTTGTGCAGAAAGCGAGGCAGTTCTCAGTTTCAGAAAAATCTACTGGGGCACTCCAAAAGATTCAGTTTGGAGAGACTCTAAAAAACTCGACTTTGTTAAGGACAAAAACGCCCTTATTAAAAACGCCTATTCACTTAACAACGACGACCTGATGATCGGTGCTGTTAAACTGGATAAAGTTCTCTACATTTTTAATGACGAGAACAGGTTTTACAAAGTGTTTATTATGGGCACATTGGAACAAGTTGAGCAAATGAAATTTATCCTCACTTATAAGTATGGAGATTTCCGCAATGAAAGCTTTGTTGACGATAGCCACATTATGCAATGGCTGGTTAAAGACGTAACCTTTACCTTAAAGGAGATCAACAAATCGCGTTTTGAGCTTACTATTGAAAGTAACTGGCAGGCAAGTTCTGATTACAAGAAAAACACCAGTGTAGACGACTTTTAATAGTTTCTGCACAGCAAATGATACAAAAAGCCCCGTTTTCCGGGGCTTTTTGCGTTTAAATAGTTGATTCAAACATTTGAAATATGAAAAAACAAGCTTAGCTTTGTAAAAGTAATTAAATCAGAACTGCTTGATAATCAGCATTTTTTATTAAATTATATAGGGGACTATAAAAATACTTAACAAAAGGACTTGACAAAACAGGCGTTGTAAATTATCTTGAACTATCAAGTAAATACAAACGCTGTAAACGCAAAAAAACTATGAACAAATTAAACAAAATGGTGACAGGCCTTCTGCTCGGCCTTTCATTAAACTCTTTTTCGGCAGACTGTCCATCCCTTGCCGGCCAATATTCTATTGGTAAGGAAGGTGCGGATTTTTCTACAATTGGTGATGCAGTTAGTGCCCTTAGATGCGGCGGAGTTTCAGGACCTGTTACTTTCCTTTTAGAAGGTGGTACATACAATGAAAGAGTAGCCATTTCTTCAATCCAGGGATCTTCTTCTTTTAACACAGTTACCTTCGAATCAAAATCAGGGGTTAATACCGAAGTTATCATTAGCTACACAACCGCCGATGCAACATTGTTGCTAAACGGAGTATCTTATGTTTCTTTCGAAAACCTGACAGTAGACCACAAAGCAGCTACTTATGGTAACGCTGCCCGCATTGACGGAAAATCAAGCAACCTTCACTTTAAGGGAGTTGTATTTGATGGTGTTGAAGTAGCCAGAACAGGTTCAAACAGTGCAACGGTGTATTTCAGTTCAACTGCGCCTAAAACAAGCATGGCTTTTGATGATTGTGAGATCAACAATGGCAGTGTAGGCATCGCAAAAGGCGGTTATACTCCTGAATCACCAGATTCAAAAACTTCAATCAGCGGTACTTTATTCTTCAATCAATACGAATCAGGTTTAGCCCTGGTTAACGAAGATGCTCCTGTAATTTCAAACAACGTTGTCAGCTCTTTGTCAACTTACAAAGGATTTAAAGCTATCAGCCTTGATAACGTAACCAACAATGTAGTTATCAGCAATAACATCGTTAACGCTGCTAATGGCTCATATGGTCTTGCAATGAATAACTGTACTGCACAGGCTACCAGCCTTGGCCAGATCAACAACAATTCGATCTCTGTTGGCGGTACCAGCGAAGCTTACGGTGTTTACCTTTCAGGTGCTACCGACAACCAGGTGCTTAACTTTAACCGTGTTAAATTAACCATTAACGGCGCACAGGCTTCTAACCAGGCTTTTTACAAAAACGCAGGTTCAGGCAATAACATCAACATGATGAACAACATCCTGTACGATCTTAACTCAGGCGGTTACACCATTATCGGCAACTCGTACAAGGATATGTTTAACCAACTTCCTGCTCAAAGCAATTCTTCACTATCTGTATCGGCTAACGGTATCATGATAGAAAAAGTGACTCCTATCAAATAATAGCTGATCAGTTTAAAATATACTAAAGCGGCCAGGTTTATACCTGGCCGCTTTTTTTTGCTTTAGCCCGTTTTGAAAAAAAATATTACCTTATCAAAAACCTAGGACCATAATTTGCGTTGAAGAGGTTAGCCTGCCTACCGGTCAGGCAGGCAAAAATTCCTTTGCTTTTAAGTACATCATAATAGCTGTTGAAAATAAGTTTCATAACCGTATATTTGCCTACTTCACCATACTACCTGCAAATACGAAGGAATTGGAATGACGCAGATTGCAGGATAGGGGGATTAGACCTAAGGGAGCGCAGATTTTTATTCGATATAAAAAACAATTTTTCTATTTATGGATTTTGCAAAAAGCAGCAAACAAAAACCCAGGATTTTATTGGTTGAAGATAACCCGGGTGATATTCGTTTAACCCAGGAGGCGCTGAAAGAAAGTACTATTGATATAGCTTTGGATGTTGTGTCGGATGGCGAGTTGGCCCTTGACTTTTTGATGAAGCGCAATAAATATACCGATGCTTTAAGACCACATATTATATTACTTGACCTTAACCTGCCTAAAAAGAATGGAATTGAGGTATTAAAGGAATTGAAGGCACACGATACTTTGAAGAAAATTCCGGTGATTGTACTCACTACTTCCGATGCTGAACATGACATTTCAAAAGCATATTCATACCATGCCAATTGTTATATTTTAAAACCGGTAGACTTTGATGACTTTGCAAAAGTGATACGGTTAATAGAGTTATACTGGTTTAATACTGTACAACTCCCCAACGATTAAATTAGTATTATGACACAGCAGGAACTTAAAGTTTTACTAATTGAAGACAACCCGGGTGATGCATTTCTGATGAAATTCTACCTGGGTGAATCAACTTCGCCTGTATTCCATGTATCACACTCGGAAGACGTGAAAGGCGGTTTGGAACTTCTTTCAAAAGAAAAATTCGACATCATTCTCAGTGATATGAACCTGCCCGATAGTTTTGGGGTAGATACGATCAAATCCATACTCACCAAATACCCGGGCAACCTTGTAATTGTATTAACCGGTTTAACCGATGAGGAAGTTGGTTTGGAAACAGTGCGGTACGGTGCCCAGGACTTTTTGGTAAAAGGAAAGTTTGATGGCAAGGTGCTTATCTCTTCGGTAATGTTCTCTTTCGAGCGTTTTAAACTGAATAAGCAGATTGACAGCGTATCGAAACAGTTGGACGAAGAGAATTCGCGCCTGGATATGATGCAGCGCTTGTTAAATGTTGGATACATAGAATTCGACCCTGCAACCAATAAGGTTTTCAGATCAGATTATATGCGCAAACTTGTGGGCATGAGCGCTGACGAAGCAAGTTCAGATAACCTGGAAGAAGGATTACAGTTTTTGCTGAATTCAGATGGTGTTAAGGATAAGATCAAAGACGCCATTGAAAAAAATACTACCGGCGAATACCTGTTTAAACGCAAAGGTGATGACAACCAGTATAAGCTTTTGTTTGAAGGCAAAAACGGAAAACTATCCGGTGTTATTCAAAAGATATCCTGATCAATGGTCGGTACTAAGTACGGTTGGTAAAAACAGGTTATCGGCGCCGATAGCACGGCTGTTTAAAAATGAGCCAATCACCGAATAAGGTTTTAACCCGGGAATATCCAACTTAGGATAGTAAGCAAACGTCAATTCAAATTCTCCGATGCCCATAGCCATATTCCGTAAGCGAATACCGGCCCCATATCCCTGTGTTAACTGAAAGCTGGTGAGCGAGTTTTGCTGCATTACGGCAATATCGGCAAAGGCAAACACCGAAGAGGTAAATCCTAATACCTTAAACGTAGGATATACATCAGTTTCAAAGTTGAAAACGTAACTGCGTGTTCCGCGTATGTAATCGACAAAAATTCCACGAACCCCATTCAGGTTATCAACCACCAGTTCTTTACCTAAAGGGCG
>JAQBNQ010000578.1 GCA_028288545.1 Bacteroidota bacterium | reverse complement strand
GCTCTTCCGATCTCATCTACCGTAAGGGTAATATCATCGCCCATATTAACCATGGCCGAGTATTTTTCAGGAACGGTCAAGTCAATTTTTAAAGGATCTACCTGCTGTAAAGTAGCAATTACCATTGCGGGCGATACATAAGCGCCGAGGCTTACATTCCTTAAGCCAACCATGCCGTTAAACGGAGCGCGAATCTCGGTTTTTGATATCTGTGCTTTAATAAAATCTATATCTGCCTGTATCCCTTTTAAGGCCGTAACTGCATTGTCGTAATCCTGTTGGCCAACACCATTTACTGCCAGCAATTGTTTAACCCGTTGCTCTGTTTTAATAGCCGTTTCTTCCTGAGCCTGCGACTTTTTAAGCTGCGCCTGAAGATCCTCATCATATAATTTTACCATTAAAGCGCCCTTGGTCACTACCGTGCCTTCAACCAGGTTAAGCTGAACTATCTTTGCCGAAATTTCTGACTGGATGGAAATTTGCTCGTTGGCCAATAAACTGCCTGAGGCAACGATATCGTTATTAAGCGCTTTAGGTTTAACAATAAAGGCATTTACTGTTAATTCTTTAATACCACCTGCCGCAGGGCCGGCAGGACCTTTATCTTTAGGATAAAGTACTTTGTTGTAAACGATAATGCCGCCAACAAGCAAAACAACCGCAACAACAACCCAAATCGCTTTTGACATCAATGAAAATTTAAGGAGCAAATGTTCAAAAAATAAGTGGATAAAAGCTCTTTTCAAATAAAGAGTTATAACTCATATCTCCCAAAAAATCTTAACAAATCGGTGAACCGAAAGTTTAGAGCGGTGAATAACTAGCTGACCGGGTTGAGGGTAATACTGAATATCTTGTAAGATCCCATATCTCTGCCATAATAGAACTTATCTAAGGCTTCGTACATATTCTTAGCGCGGAAGTACGATGTATGTAATTTATTCTCACCTATTTTAATCCATTGAATGGTCAGGCTGCTTTCCTGGTGGTAATGCTCATCTATGTATTCGAGCATTTTTTTCAGGGCATCAATTTTATCGGTACCTGTTTCGGTATGAAAAAGAAAGGATTGGTCGTGCTTTGAATTTACCGTAACCAGGTCCAGGCGCACGGTTTCGTTCTTCTGCTTATAATTGAATATAAGATTCTGAGGATCCAGCCCAAGCCGGACCGCGATATCGGTTTGATACCGGGCTACTTCAACATTTACATCCTGGCGGGTCATTTTTGGTTATTGGGTTATTGGGAAAGCGGGTTATTGGTTTTGGGGGTGTTTGTTTTGCTGTTTGATTTTTTGAGCCAACTTATGTAGGCATTAAGTTTTATGTGGATTGTTTCGAGCTTGGTCATCAGTTTTTCGCATTCGCTCTCTGTCGTTAAACCTCTCACCTTAGCCTTTTTCAACCATGATTGCGTTTCTGTTATCGAACCTCGGCTATAGTAATAAAATTGCTTGCTCTCCGCGTAAAAATGCCGTCCATAACCTTCTGCAATATTAGCTGAAATTGAATCTGCAGACCTTACCAATTGTTTGCCAATAGTATCTTTTTGAAAATGGGTCCATTTTTCAACGACAAACCAAACATCATTAGAAAAACCTTCTGCTATTACATATAATTCAAGTGTCTCTAATTTGTATTCCATCCTGCTAAATGTTTAAGCAGTTTTAATTCGACAAAACAGCGCAAAGCACCTGGTAACCCAATAGCCTATTAACCCATTAGCCCATTAAACTAACTAACTGAGTTTGTCGGCGATACCGTCTACAATACCATATTCCATGGCCTCCTTAGCGTTCATCCAGTGATCGCGGTCGAAGTCCTTTCTTACCTGCTCGTATGTTTTACCGCAATTTTCTGCAAGGATAGCCGCGCTTGATTCTTTTATCTTCTGAATTTCGGCTGCAGTTATTTCAATATCTGTAGCCTGGCCATACATGCCGCCTAATGATGGTTGGTGTATCATAACCCTGCCGTTAGGCCAAATAAGCCTTTTGCCTTTGGTGCCACCACTTAAAAGAATAGAACCCATAGAGGCGGCCAATCCCATACATATTGTTGTTACTGGCGAACTGATCATTTGCATAGTATCGTATACCACCATGCCTGAGGTAACAACACCACCGGGACTGTTGATATAAAAGAAAATCTCTTTGCCCGGATCAGCCGCTTCCAGGAACAACAACCTGTTCACTATACGCTCAGCAGACTCGTCATGCACGGCTCCCCACAAAAATACCCGGCGTTGTTCCAGGAATTTATTGTCGAAGCGCATCATGCCCCCGGCAAATTTTTCAATTAATTTATCTGGTTCCGGTGCTTGTGGTGTTTCGGGCTCTTCCAATCTTGTATTCATATTTGCGTTTATTAAGTTGACGGGTTCAAAAATAGAATATTTTAGAAGTTACTATAATCGGACATTTTTAAGATGCCCGTTTTGGCCCCGGGTTTTTATTTTTACCAAAATTTTTTGTAATGGATAACCCAAATTCGAATCCAGAAAACAAAACAGCGCCGGTAATTGTTCGCAGGCGGTCAAAACTTTATTTTTTCATAGGGGCCGCGGCAGTTATCATTGTTGCTTCTATAATGGCGTCCTCTCATTTTTCGGGTAAAAAACCAGCGCCAGATGCAAAAAAACCGCAGCCCGCCTTCCACCGGGATGAACCTACGGAAAAGCAGATCTTCCAGGATGATTATAAAAAGAAAGTGAAAGAAATGCTGGATAGCGGGAACAGCGTTAGGGAAGTTTCAAAACAAACCAAAATACGGAAGGATGAGGTAAGGAAGATAAAGAAAGACCTCTCCCCCACCTCTCCAAAGGAGAGGAGCTAAGTAAGATATTCTGATTATGACTTTTTGAGATTCCAGGATTTTCAATGCAGCATTCCGCACTCTCAATGGCGCATTGCATAGAATGTGGAAAAAACATTCGCCTTTAAAGATTAGTTCTAATGATTTTAGCGGCACTTAACTATGCTGTTCTCGCTGTTCGATAATCTTACGCTCACCAAACCCAAAAAAGAGGATGAAACTCCGCTACAACAGGAGTTTGAAATTACGGTTAATGGCGAAAGTGTGCCTGTGCGTATAGTGTATGAGCATCAACGCTTTAATAACCGGGTAACCGTTAATAAAAATGGTATTCTCATTCGCATTTCATCGCGGCAGCAAAAGGATGAGCAGCGCAAACACATTGATACCTTATTAAAATGGGCTAAGGAGAAATTAGGCGATAAACCCGAGTTGCTGGATAGTTTGCCACAACGCACCTATGTAAATGGCGAAATTTTAAAAGTAGGCGATTATGAGTTTGTAATTTCCATTCACTACAACGATACAGCAAAATCCACTGCAAAAATTTTCAGGAACAATATTGTGATATCGCTGGCTAAAGGATTGACCAAAGATGCTGAGGCCGATGCTTGCTCCTACCTCGTATCCAAATGCCTGGTCAAATTTTTTCAGCCCATTGTGTTTGCGCGTTTACATGAACTAAATGATCGCTTTTTTAAGAAGCCCCTGCATAGTCTTAAAATGAAATATGCCACCAGCTTTTGGGGGCATTGCTCCCGCACGGGCAACGTCGTTATTTCCATTCGCCTGATGTTTGCCCCATCACGCACCATTGATTATGTATTGATACATGAGCTTGCTCATCTTGTTCATCACGATCACTCCCCGTCGTTTTGGAAAGTTGTAGAACAGGTAATGCCCGACTATCGTACCCACGAAAAACATTTGACTGATAATCACCTCAAATACTACCTGTAGTGAGCGGAATCATCAGGGTCTTATGAAAATTTATTTAGTTTCACGCCCCAATTAAAGGACTGTGGGTAAACCAAAGAATGTGATTTTAATAGTAGCAGACAGTTTGCGCTACGATGCAGTTTATCGTGAAGAAGGCCCCGGTGTTCCTTATCTTGAAAGCAATGCTATACAGTTTACCAATGCCCGCTCATCGGGTTGCTGGACACTGCCTGCCACCTGCAGTATGTTTACCGGCATGTTGCCTCATCAGCACGGCGCTACATCGCAAAGCCGTTGGTTGGCAAACGAAATACCTTCTTTACCGGAAAAACTAAAAACCGCCGGATATAAGCCAATACAGGTTTCGGCCAATATAGTTACTACCGATATTTTTAATGTGAGCAAAGGCTTTGATGAAGTGTACCGCACCTGGGATTTTGCTGAGTCACGGCACCAGTGGTTGCTTAGGCTTGTGCTTTCCATTAACCGTCCACGTATCCGCCGTATGGTGCTAAAGCCTAAGGATATGGTATTTGAAAAAATAAGTGAGGATTTGCGTCAGGGCATTATATGGGCTCAAAAAACCTCGCAGGATTCTTTCTCGAAAGCACGTCAACTGATAGCAGAAAACAATGCGAAGGGACAAGGTGTGTTTATGTTCATTAACCTGATGGAGAGCCATTACCCTTATCATATAGCCGATACGTTTACTTTAATGAACAAAACCCTTTCGGGCAAAATGCATGAGTGGTATATTTTGTTTCATTTTTTGTCGCAAAGCTTTATAAAGAATGAGAAGAACCTGCTAACCCAGGAAGACCTTGACCTGCTGCGCAGAAAGCAACAATTAGCATGGAAACTGATGCGGGCGGATATAGATAACTTTTGCAAAGAGATGCACGAGAACACCGATAACCTGATTGTTTTTTGCTCAGACCACGGCGATAACTTTGGTGACCAGGGATGGCAGTACCATTTCAGCAACGTAACCGATGGAGGAAATAAGGTGCCGCTTTTTTGGTTGGATCACCAGGATAAAAAAGCCGGTATAAAGGAACATAATGTAAGCAGCCGATTTATGCACCAGGATATTTTACGTGCCTGCGGAATAACCGAAGAAGGCACCCTGATGGAAGAGCGCGATAATAATTTACCGATGCTGCAAAGCTTTTGGTACGATAATGAAGGTAAGACCCTGGACCGTTATAAATACAACCAAATGGCCTTTATTGACGGCGATAAACGCTTTGTGTTACGCGCAGGCAAATGGATGTACGCGCCAACGGCAAAAGAGGGCAAAGAGCCTACCTTTGAATACGTACAACAAAATTTTAACCCCATTGAAGAATTGCACCTGAGCGAACAAAGGAAAAAGTACCTGGAGCAATCGATGAAGGATTTTTCAGTTTTTTCGGATAAGGTGATGAATAAAGGGAAATAAGCCCAACTTCAACATGAATATTGAGGAGGTAAGAGAGCATTGCATGGCAAAAAAGGGCGTTATTGAAGAGTTTCCTTTTGACTCTGACACCTTGGTTTTTAAGGTAATGGGCAAGATTTTCTTGTTAACAAGTTTGACTTTTCAGCCTTTTAGGATTAACTTGAAGATGGAACCGGAATTAGTTGGCGAATTCAGAGATAAATATAATGACGTAATACCCGGTTACCACATGAACAAAAAGCACTGGAATAGTGTTTATTATGATAACGGTACCATTCCGCGCAAAGATTTAGTATGGATGTTAGACCATTCGTATGATGAAGTGGTAAAAGGACTACCAAAGAAAACAAGAGACGAACTAAATAAAGTAAACTAAGCTATATGATTGAATTTTTGTTGTTGCTGGTTGGATTCTGTTACGTGTTACATAAAATGTGCGCGGAGAAAGGAATTTCGCCCTGGAGTTACCTGATAGGCTTTGTTACAGGCTTTTTTCTGATTTTGTTTTTAACATCAGCGGCTATCGTGTTTTTTTATGGCCCGAACATCCTAAACGACCCAGAGGCTGGAAAAGAAATAATGTCTTTTACACTACCGGCTATCCTTTTTCAGTTTATGCTGTTCCTTTTCTTCCGTCGCAAAATTTCGCGCATTTCCGATTATCATGATGAGGATGACGAAACTCACACTCCACCCAGCGATGGAACAAAGAAAGACCTCTCTTACTTTAGATAGGCCTGCCATTCATTCCCGGTTTTTTATCTTGGCCCTGTGATTGATTACATTATAGTTGGACAGGGTATTGCAGGCTCTATGCTCTCGTGGTTTTTGTTGAAGCAGAAACAGCAAATACTGGTAATAGACGATTTCAACCCTTCATCTGCCAGCAACATAGCATCCGGCATAAGCAATCCCATTACCGGCAGAAAGTTTGTAAAAACATGGTTGGCCGATGAACTCTTCCCTTTTGCACAAAATACCTACCAGCAATTTGAACAGCTTTTTGGCGAACAATTCTTTCATTCTGTTTCAATCATCAAGCTACTTGATTCTGTAAAAGCGCAAAACGACTGGAGCGCCCGCTGCGCCTCGCCCGAATATCATCCTTACCTTACTAATGATAAGCTTGTTTACCTGGACCCACAGAAGGTAAAGAATGATTTTGGTGGTTTTGAAATAAGCGGCGCGACGAGATTGGAGGTAAGCAAATTTCTTAGCTGCTACAGAAATTATTTAAAGGAAAATAAGTTATTGTTCGAAGAAAATTTTTCTGTTGATGCTTTGAAAACAGAAGACTCCCATGTTACTTACAAAGGAATAGCATCACGCAAAATAGTTTTTTGTGAAGGGGCTTCAGCTATTCAAAATCCATACTTCAAATTTCTTCCGTTTCAACTGGCAAAAGGAGAATGCCTGATATTGAACATTGAAGATTTTTACCCGGATAAAATATTGAATGGCGAGGTTTTAATTATGCCCACCGGCATAAAGAACGAATACTATATTGGTGCCACACACCAATGGAATTTTGACGATGACAACCCCAGCGAGATTGGAAAAAATGAATTGCTGGGCAATCTCTCAACGGTGCTAAGCGCTCCTTATCAAATAAAGAATCAGCTTGCGGCCATTCGACCAACTGTAAAGGACAGAAGACCCTTTATCGGGTTCAATCCCGAGTTTAAGAACGTGGGAATATTTAACGGCATGGGAACCAAAGGAATTTCATTGGCGCCGTATTTTGCCGAACAATTTGTCCAGCATCTTATTGATGGGAAGCCTTTAACGAAGGAAGTTGACATCCGGAGATTCCTTTAAAGGCATTTTTACCGCAAAGAGCGCAAAGCCTACCCGACGTCAGGCAGGGTGACCGTTTACTTTTTTATTTTGTATTTACTTTGCGTTCTTTGCGCATCTTCTTCGCGAACTTTGCGGTAAAAATGTATTATGATAAAAGCTACGGTTAACGGCAAAAAGGAATTCAGCATTGAGAAAAATTCATTGGATGGGGTTCCTGTAGAGTGGGATTTGATTGAAGTGCGGGATAATACTTTTCACATTCTGCGCAACAATAAGGGTTACAATGCCACGCTTATCAGCTTTAATGCAGAAGAAAAAACGATGGTAATAAACGTAAACGGAAATGATTACGAAATAACCATAAAAGACAAGTACGACCTGCTGATGCAGCAACTGGGTATCAATGCCAAAGCAAGTACGGCAGTTCAAAACATAAAGGCGCCTATGCCGGGGCTTATCATCAACATTTCGGTTAAAGAAGGCGATGAAGTAAAAAAAGGAGACGCCCTCCTGATTCTCGAAGCCATGAAAATGGAAAACCTCATTAAGTCTCCACGAGATGGCAAGATCAAAAAAATAAATGTTCAGTTAAGGCAAGCCATGGAGAAGAATCAGGTGATGCTGGAGTTTGAATAATCCTTCGGCCATATTAATAACTCTCCGCTGTCAATTACTTCCACTGAAAGGTCTTCAGCATTTTTTTCATATCTTCTTTTACAAAATCGATAACGGGAGCCATGCTATCGGTGTTGGGCGGACTGTAAAAGTAAAGTGCTCCACGTATAAAGTGCTTTGTGGTGTCGGTTAAAAAGAATTGAACGTTGCTGGCTGCGTCGCCGCCAACATCATATAAAATACCGCCAACGCCATGATCGTTAGCAATTCTTATCTCATCAATGTAATTGGCTTTTGAGGTATGTTTAAAGGACATTTTATGCGCATCCTCCACCAACCGTTCAAGATTCATAGTATCTGTAATATCCTTATAGGTGAGGTTGATAGTGCCATTCAGTGCGGGGAAGTTTATGTTCAACCAGCAATAGCCACTCATTAAACGTTCGCCAAAATAAGTGCTGTCTTTTACCACATTGGCATAAACCGGTTTCTCAAACTTAAAAGGACAATCCTTCGGATCGTATAACTCGTATTCCCTTTCGGGGTAAACAACGCGTGGATAAGCCTTTTGCTTCGGCGTATAATCGCCATGGCAGCTGCTCAAAAAAAATGAGAGCATTATAATAGGTATTAATTCCGAATTTTTAAGGGTTAGCGAGCGAAGAAGGCGTATCATTCGTAATTTTCACTTTTTCAATCCTGTTATTCATCACCGATATGATGCTGAATTTATAGTTCGCAAATTTTATCTCCTCTCCGTTTTTAGGAATACGGC
>JAQBNQ010000559.1 GCA_028288545.1 Bacteroidota bacterium | reverse complement strand
TGGTGATAACTATTTTTTTCGAAACAGAGTTACCATCCTTAGTTAACTCTACCAAATAAATACCGGCAGAGATATCGCTAACATCGATTTGAGAATTTATTTCAGATATATTTTTGCTAAGAACATCCTGACCCAGCATGTTTTTCAGGGTTATAATTGTACCTGCTTCCGGCTGCGCTATATGCAGGATAATATTTCCGTTCGCTGGGTTAGGATAAACATTAAACGAAACTTCAGGCGAGTCAGATTTTAAACCGGTTGTAACAGCCAGGGGCTCAATTCCGATCAGCGCTTCTTCATCTAAAATCGGGTTATAGTTACCGGTGGTTGTAAGATTGGTAACCGCAAAATAGCCGTCGTCTTGCCCGCTCCATCCCCAGTTCATATGAAACATATCATTTGCATCAAATCCATCGCAAACCCATGCATGACCTCCTTGGGTTGCATCATTACCCTCATATAATACAGGGTGGCCCGCTGTTAATTCAGCTTCAATCAGGGCGATCCATGCAGTGGCCGAGTAATCAGTCCTATAAACTCCCTGTAAAGTGCCAGGGTTGTATTTGAAATAATTGGCAAAGGCATATTGCGAGCAAGGCTGACCCGCCCCAACATCATTCTGCACCGCTTCTGCACCGCTTCCATCCTGGTTATCATCGCCAAAGTCCATACCCACACTTACTGCACAGTGGTACATTAAAAGATCTATAGCCGAATCGGTTGCACCGGTAGAACTATTTGTAACCGCATTGGTCATATTTGCCCAATCGTAAGTTGCTGCCCCAAAATTTGCGGACTGGGTTCCGTAATTATATGAAAACCCATTTCCCACGGTATTAGCATAAGTAAAAGAATCTGTCCCTTGCACAGGATAGTTCCAGAATTTCATGATCTGGGCCATCGCTGTAGCCACGCAACCTGTAAGACAACGTTGATGGTCGCTGCTACTATAAGGGCAGTAAAGATTATACAGGTATGGTGGTGGATTTCCGGGATTCTCCTGGTCCCACAATGTAGTCATCAAGGCTGCAACAGGGGCATTCTTATTAATAGATGGTTGGGTTCCCTCATGGTAAGCTGCCCACCGATCCGCAATCGGGGTGTCAGCTAAAACATGATTCTGGCAGGCCAGGTTAATATTGACAACTGTATTTCGCATCCAGGTGTTAACACCTTTACCGTTAAAATCGGAATTGAAATGCCTTTCGGTTGAATAGCCAAGTACCGGTGTAATATTCCTGTTGCCGGAAACGATAACAAAACCCGGCGCCGGATCAATGTCGAAAACATAAAAGGCTACGGCGTCATTATCCGCTGTCTTTGTATATTTTAAGCTGGCTGACAATTGAGCGTGTGCATTAACATTACCCGCGTTAAGTTTAAAAAAATTAAGTGCAACAGTTTGCGCCTCAGAGATACTGATTACCGGGCTGTTTCGGGCTGATAAATTGGTTTGCACAAAAAGACAAACCAAAAAAATAATAAAAAGTCCGGGCGATATACGTTTCGTTGATTCACTTCTCATAAGCGTTGTTTTGTCAAAAATGCCATTGGCCCGTTTTATCGGTGTAATACAAATATTTGCATTTAATTTGAACTACACCAATTACCGATTTTTTTCAAAACAATAATTATCTTATTTCGGTCAATCCACTGGAACAGAATAGGAGATTAATGTTATTAGCTGGTGGTGTATCTAGCAACTTCTCTTTTAGCGCCTTACATCACTAAAGTGGACTTAACTAAACTAAAAACCTCCATTGTTTTTATTACAACGGAGGTTTTTAGTTTAAATCTTAATACAGTTAGCGAGCCACAATTTTCCCTCTCGCAATCATCTTGTCGTGGGCACTGATCTCAAAAATATAACTACCGCTGCTAAGCGTGTTCCGGCCCAGAATAAACTGATCTGTGTTGGCTACATGTTGGGTGCTTACAGTTCTGCCGCTCAAATCATAAACATTTAATTCCATTTCTTTAAACACGCTGCCCGTTACTTTAATATTTGTTTCGGTAGTAAATGGGTTCGGATATGCATTAACCATCAAAGCTTTCTCATCATATAAGTTCTGAATATCCGTAACAAATAATTGTCCAATAGTTACGGTAGCAGTGTTGGTTATTATCGGTGCGTTGTAATCAAAAAATATGGCCGCATCATTATTAATTACTGTGCCATTTGTATTGTTGGCATATTGCCTGATCTTAAATTTTACGTAACCGGTGCTCGCAGTTTGGCTTTGTGCAGTATCTGGTAAATCAATATTAGTAAAGGTAAAGGCTACAATATTGTTTGCCATAAAATCAACGGTGTAAGGAAAGCTGGATATCCCTGGTCTTATAGTTAAAGGATCCAGGTAAGGCGCCAGCGTATCAATTAGCCTAACCATATAAGCGGGCGCTGTTCCGGTGTTTTGAAAAGAGATCGTGTATTCCAAAAGAGTAGTGCTGTCGATAATATGATCAGGTTCCGCCCCTTCAGGGACTACTGATTTATGGTTTGGATCAAAAGAGCCGCCCACCACGCTGCAAAGCGTATGATCAAATCCATAAAATCCATTTACGGGAAATTGATTGACAAATCCGAGATGAGAAGTACTAAGCCCACAGTTCTCAGAAGCCGCAGTAGTAAAGGCTGAATAAGGGTTTAAGGGGGTTTGGGGTACGGTTACGCGCCATGTGCTTCCATTAAGCCGCTGGGTAATTACCGTCATTTGACCTGCATTAAGTTGAACCGGTCCATTTAATAAAATGACATTATCCTCTATCACAATCATTTTCTCGAGCTGCTGCATATTGCCGGTACCTTTATTTTTCAGCGTAAATACTACACTGTCCTGTGCATAATTGCAGGTGGCCTTTACCTCCAGGTTAGATTGGTCCCAACTGGGAGATTGAATTATCACCGTATCGGCGTGGGCGTGTGCATTGATACATAAGGTGTGTCCGCTTATATGCAACCCACAGGGCACATGATAATAAACTGTTAAAGTGCCGCATTGTAGTATGTCTAAAGTATCTACAGCAAATTGATATTGATTACCCGTCTGAGACAACAAAGGTGACGAGATGGAATCGAAGACCATCAGTGAATCAAGGGTTATATCCAATATCCCGGTAAACGCAGCAGTGCCGGTATTGCAATATTGAACGGTGTAAATAGAGGAACTTGTGCATGAACCTTCAATATTGTTTGCATCCAGTACCAGGTATGGATAATTGACGATAGCCTTTAACGCAAACGAAATAACACTATCGGTATTTGAAGGCAGATTAATTTGGGTGTTGCCACAATTCTCAATACCCCAATAGGATGATGGAAGTGTCATTGATACATTATAGTTGCCAGTGTCTAACTGTTGCACATAGTAGCCCTGTGCACTTACCGCAGTAGAAAAAGTATCACTGCTATTGCTAAATGAAATAATAGTCCCCGAAACGTCTATTTCTCCTGTATCTTTTACGCAATTGTTGTTCGCATCAAAATAGGTATAACCCGAAATGGTAACAGGATAAACGGCCCCGGTGCGGTCCAGTTTTATTAAGAAGGCGGAATTATTGTTTGCATCCTGGGTCATCCATCCTCCCATAAGGAATCCACCATCATTTGTAGTACTCAGGTTTCTGAAACCTTGCATAAAAAGTTGTGAACTTATTCCTAAGGCTCCAATAGGGATCGGCTTTTGCAGTAAAACATTTCCCTGGCTATCCGCCTCGGTAAAATTGAAGGTAAAGCCGTTATTTGCTCCCCCACTTGCGTGGTCTGCCAGTATAGCATATCTGCCACCGCTCAATTCTACCAGGTTCTGATTCCATCCCATACTGTTTTGCAGTGCAGGATATTGATGCAGGTGCAAAACGTTCCCGTTTTGGTCCAGTTTGCCAATATAGCCGTCACCGGTTATTAAAATATTTCCGTCCTGGGCTATCGAAGCAATTATTCCTGCATTTGCAAAAGGCTCGTTGTAAGTCCATAATAGAGTACCGGCAGAGTCTATTTTAAAAATTGCATTTGGGCCATTAGAGGCATCGCGAAATGCCACTAAAAAGCCGCCGTCTTTTGAGTTACGGATATCATACGAATATCGCAGTCCATTAGAATCGGCGTCAAAATAACTATGACTCCACAATACATTGCCTGTTGAGTCAATCCGCTTTACAACCAGGTGATAAAAATGATAATCTGTAGAAGAGTCATAGGGGTTTATCGTGCAAATGAATCCCCCGTTGTTGGTTGTATCAACTCCACCATCCCCTAGGGTTGATTGCCCGTCAGGATAGTAGGCATTGTGTATTGGCCTAAGCCATAACTTTTGACCAGTGCTATTTACTTTTAGCAGGTTAAAAGTTCTATTGTTGGTGTGGCTGCTATCATTTGCAGTAATGCCCAGCATTACGTATCCCTGGTTTTGAGCAATGTTGGTATAGGCTAAACCAAGGGAGTCATAATCTTGTTGCCATATTATGTTCCCATTAAAGTCAATATTCATCAGGCGCTGTTTGGTACCTGTATAATCTGCCCCCGATGTCAGGTAAGTATAATTGGGTAACTGGTATAGTGAGTTAATTCCCATCATTACATCGGGTGCATATTTTTTCTCCCATCCCTGGGCGCTGGCTGAGTTAAATATTACAGGCATAAAGAAGAAAATCAGTAACAGCGACATTAACATTTTGCGTTTCATAGTTATTTTTTTTGTTGTTACAGACACTCTGAATTTAATTTAAAAATGTTCCATCGCTTTAGGTCATTACTAACGATGGGTTCAGTTTATTTCATTTCAAACAGTGCCACAGAACTTTTAGCGAAACGAAAATCCGACTATCGCTACTTAAAAAAAAGGTCAAATATTTCAATTTATCGAAAAAAATGAGGTATTTAATCTCCTTTAATCCTTATATTTACTAGAATTATAGAGTAAATTTTATCGAAAAAAATGAATATAGCCGATAGTTCCTTGTGCAAACTCTTTAATTCCTTAACAGATGAGGAGTTAAAAGAGCTTGATAAGGCCGTAAACTCGCCATTTTTTAACTATAGGGAGGAAGAAAAGCGCCTGTTCGAATATTTGCGCAAAGCAAAGAAGAGTAACGCAGGTATGTTAAAGGCAGAAGTTGTGTTTGAATATGTTTATCAGGGCGAAAAAACAGATATGCCGAAGTTACGTCACGTAATGACCTATTTGACCCGTATCATAAGCAGGTATATCGCTATTCACGAAATGGAACAGACAGAAGAGCAGAAGCGCTTATTGCTTTTGCGCTCATTGCGAAAAAGGAATCTCGGGAAACTGTTTATTACACAATACGAAAGCACCAAGCAATATTTTGATAATGAAATGCTGCTTTGTCCGGGCTTGTATTATCAGCAATTACAATTACACACAGAATATTATAATTACTCCATTACGGATAAACGTCTCCCGAACGAAAACCTACAAGGCTTTACCGATCAGCTGGACTCATTTTATGTTATCCAAAAGCTAAAGCAGGTTTGCAATCTTTTGTCGTACAAAAATATTTTCAAGTCCGAGCCGCAACCGGGATTAATGAATGATACCTTAAGCATGATTACGCAGAAAAATATGCTTGTTAATCCCTTAATAGCGGTTTTATATTTTAATTATATGTGCCTTATCGAGCCTGATAATGAGTTGAATTTTGAAAAATTAAAGAATGCCCTGCTTAATGCTTCAGATCGAATTGACATAGCTGAATTACGGGATATTTTTACCCTGGCTATTAACTATTGTATAAAGCGGCTTAATACAGGCGGCCAAAAATACTATCATCATGTTTTTGAAATATATCAGGGAGGGCTTCAACGTTTGGTATTTGAAGAAAACGGTAAACTATCGCCATTTACTTACAAAAATATTTCGGCCATTGCCATAGGATTAAAAAAGTATGAGTGGGCTTTTTCATTTATTGAAACCTACAAAGGCCGTTTGGACCAGGAGGTAAGAGAAGGATTTTATGCCTATTGCCTTGCCAGGTTTTATTTTGCCAAAGGCGATTATAACCGTGTTACGGACTTACTGCGCGAGGTTGAAATAAAAGAACAGTTTACTGAATTAGATGCGCGGGTTTTACTGATAAAAACATATTATGAATTGGACGAAAAGAGTTTGTTGGATTATAGTGTAGAAAACCTGAAGCAACAATTAAAGCGAAAGCGACTGCAAACCTATCATGAAGCCGTTTATAAAAACTTTGCCAAAATGATAAGCCGGTTAACCCATCTTCGTCCTTATGATAAAAAGGCAAAACTGGATTTCAAACAAAAATTAAACGGTATTAATGCTATTGCCGAAAAGGAATGGCTTTTATCGGGTATAAAGTAGACTGGAATGCAAGTTTTAGGCCGCCCGGTCGCTACCCACAATCTTCCTGCTAAAATATAACAGCGAGAATAAGGTAAGTACAACACCCAGCACACTAACAATGTACAAGGCATTAGTAAAAAAATCGCTGTAACTCATCTTCGCATTACCAAAATTTTTAAAAAGCAGAACGCCTATGCTGCCCAGGTAGCCAAATGAATCGGCGATGTATATAAGGAAACCCACGTTAGCCGGTTTACGGGCAGCAGCAATTAAGCGCTCAAAAAACATAATGTTAAACGGTATGTAACCGAGGTAGAGGCCAAGCCCGTTCAAAATTATCCAGGTCTTTGGTTCTATATTGCCGTGAGCGTAGAAGTAGGTTGATACTCCGGCAATGATAAAACCTGCAATTACCATCAGGTGATTGATTTGCAGGGCGCGGAAATTATTGCGAATAACTATTAGCAAACTCATAAATACAAGTACCGCTATTGAAATTGGAATTTCTGTTTGGGTAAAAATGGAAGCATCTTTATTTCCAAGTTCCTTCCATATGTCTGCCACAAAATTATCACGGAAATCGCGAATGACCGACAGCATAACATAAGTAAGCACCAATATGATAATGCCTGGCAGAAAATGGGATACAAAATCTTTGCGCTCTTTTTGCGTCATTGGCAGCCGCTCGGTGCGTAGTGCTATATCTTCTTTACTTGGCGGCGGAATCTGCTCCAACAGAAATACAAAAAGCAACATGGGAATAATAAATATTGCCCCGGTTGCAAATGGCATCCAAAACTGGCTAACGCCATGGTCGTCCATTAACCATTTGCCCACCGATTTTACAAAGCCAGATGAGAAAATGAAACTAACGGCTAACACACTACCCATAAATTCGGTGGCCCGTCTTCCTTCAATGTAAGAGAATACCAATCCCCAAACCAAGCCTAGTGGAATACCATTTAAAAAAAGGCAAACAATTTTTAAAGGAAGCGGCACCAGTGGAAACAAAAGCAAGGTAAGCCAGGCGAAAATAATGAGCCCTGTAATGGATAGTGCCCTATGATGTTTCTTCATTTCGCTCACTATCTTAATACCCATAAACTTGCTTAAGGTGTATCCGATAAGTTGGGCAATAACTAATAGTATCTTAAACTTTACATCAACATAGGTAATGCCATCAAAAGTAGCTGCCGTAAATGGTTTGCGAAACGCATACATGCAACTGTATAAACCAAAAGTTACCAGCGCTGCAAAAACAGCCGTAACTGTCCAATGCGATTTTGCAAGTTTTGATTGAAAGGCAGGTATGGTAACCGTCATGTATTAGTTTTCGGAGGTTACAATGTCTATTACTTCCAGTAGGTCATCTACCAGGTGTGTGTGCTTTTCGGGTTCCAACTCCTGGCGTGTATAGGCACCGGTAGTAATACCTATTACATACTTACACCCGGCCGAACTACCTTCCTGCAGGTCAAAAATAGTATCGCCTACTTTAGCAATTTCATCTGCGGTTTTAATATTCAGGTCTTCCATGGCCTTGTATATCATATCCGGAAAGGGTCTCCCGTTATTTACCTCATCACTGGTTACGCTAATGTCGATCAGCTTGTTTTCATTCCATTGCAAACGCTCAAAAATTGCATCCGCTATATCCCTGCTAAACCCGGTATCAATGCCAACTTTAATCCCTTTTTCTCTCAGTCTTTTAAAAGTCTCTTCAGCATTTTTTTTCGACTTAACCGATGGGTCATTTTTATAAAACGATATCATGTCGTCTACAAATGCCTGGTGTATCTTAGCAACTGTTTCCCCGACTTTTTCTTTAAGCTGAAATTTCTTTTCCAACAGGGTACGGATAGCAACCGGCTTGGGAATACCCATTACGGTATTGGCATCTTCGCGGTTGATGGTGTAGTTGTACTTTTTAAACCCATTCACTAACGATTCGTGCACATTGTCCTTGTCTTCAACCGTTGTGCCTGCCATGTCAAAAACGACCAGTTTTATTCCCATTGTTACATTTTTTTAGCGCTGCAAATGAATATACTTTTTGCGACAGCAATGTTAAGATTATATTAATAAAGCCCTGAAATTATTGATTATGAGGTATACAACAAAAGGAGTTTAACCCAGTTGCTTTTTCCTATGCCTAACAGGTTTTTTTCCTGAAAATACGGCAGCCAGGTTTAGAGTTTCCAGGTACAGGAGGTCTTCCTTCTTTTTTACTTTATCAAGGATGCTCTTTTTTACCTCCTTATTACGAGTAAGCCTGATACGGAACTTATTGATATCGTGCCAGTCGCCGATTAAGTCTTCTATTTGCTCCAGCAATTCAAACCGGGCTTTGCCTATTACCTGTTCCGTTCCTGTGCCCTGCAGTTTGGCCAGGTAGCTAAGGTCTTTCATTTGTTTTCTTATATCGTGCAGTTTGCCAACCTGGGTTTTTTCTGTAAAGCCTGTTACGATCTTTCCCATGGCTGCAGTAAAGTATTCCATCAGCTGCCTTGCGTTTAAACCGGATAGTTCTTCTTTAAGGTCCGTACTTAGTTGGTCCAGTTTATCCGCATATTTATGATGCTTTGCTTTTAGCTTTTTAAACGTTTTCTTATACTTTGAGCCACTTTCATTAAGCAATGTTTTTTCAATGACAAATCGCTGACAAAACAAATTAGCATTTTGACTATCGCGTAATTGACCTGTTAAATGAAAAATCCTTTTAAGTGGTTTTAGTTGTTCATCCCTGGTTTGCTTTGTGCAGAATTCGATAAAATGAACCAAAGCAAAAATCCTTTTAATCGCAATTCTCAACTCGTGCAAAGATTCATCCTCGCGCTTTTTCAGAAATTTGCGGAAATATTTATCAAAATGTTTCCAGGTGCGCGATTGATAATCCGCAATCTTTTTTGAATCCCGGATTTTAGACTTTGCCATATTATGCAGCTTTAGGGGTTACATAACATCTAAGGTACGCCAGAGGTTTTTATTTACAACTATGATTTACATCATTCTTCCTTCTTAATTTGATTAACTACGCTTAAATTTACCTCTACAATTTACCAACTAATGGACAAAAGCAAAGCTGAACAGACCGCGGAGGAAGTGATTGAGATATTCAGGAAGAAGGGAGGGGCTGATTATGCAGGGGAGGAGGTTACCCAGCTGGAACATGCCTGCCAGGCGGCAGAACTTGCAGAGAAACAAGGATATGAGGACGAAGTAATACTCGCCGCTTTTTTGCATGATCTGGGTCATTTGCTGGATGAAGATGTTGAACACATGGATGGGTATGGTGTGAAAGACCACGAAGGTGTTGGTGCCGATTTTTTACTAAAGCGGGGTTTTTCTGAAAAAATGGCTGCGCTTATCAAATCGCATGTTGCGGCTAAAAGATATTTATGCTTTGCCAATAAGCGCTATTACGACAACCTTTCTCATGCCAGTAAAATGACACTTGGTTTTCAGGGTGGGCCAATGACTGAGGAAGAGGCAAAGGCGTTTGAAAGTAACCCGCTGAAAAATCTCATTATCAAAATGAGGACATGGGATGAGGAAGCTAAAGTGGCTGGTGTCCCTGTGCCGGATTTGAATGTTTACAGGGAAAAAATAGTCACTCACTTGGAGCGCCAGAGCCAGGTCAGGTAATAGCAGCGGGCTCAATAAGTAAAACATTTTCAGGATAATTATTTCTATAGCTGGAAATGATCTGGCGGATATTAAAATTCTCCCGGTAAAGCGGAAGGTCTTCCAACCTTTCTGTTTCAACTTTTTCTTTAGAGAATTGCTTGCCGGGCATGTAGCCCATTCTTTTAAATATTCCATCATCCACCAATATTAGCGCAACCTCATCTTTGCTCCGGCCTTTTTCAACAATTATAAAAGATTCATTTTTTGATAAGGCCTCTATGGCTGTTTCAACGCGTTTGTTGTATTCGGAAACATCTTTCTTTTTCGCACCAATGCAGGCGCAATTTTTTTCTTCACAGGCTGTAAGGTCAGTGGCAATACCGGTTAAGCGCGGGCAAAGTTCAAATCCCTCGGTAGCATTTTTAATCAGGTTGAAGCCTTGGGTTAGATTGCTAAAAGCAATCAGAGGGCTGGTTCCCCTTTTCATCTTTTCAATCCCTAACCTCCGAAAGCCTCTTTGGTCATGGTATTCAACAATTCCATAAACCGGTTCAAAGCGTTTTTGCGAACGGTTATACGCAGGCCATAAGTGCTTTATCTGGTGGGATTCAAGAATCAGCGACATTAATTCGTTGCCGCACTCCTCAAACGTAATACCATGTATTGCCCGTAAAAAATCCTGTTTTTGTTTGCTGGGCGAGTTGTTACTAAAATGACTGCTTACCCTTTTCTTAATATTATTGGCCTTGCCCACGTATACAATCTTTCCTTTTTGATCGTGGAAATAATATACGCCCGCCGTATCAGGTAGTTTTTCAAAATCCTTTTTGGGCAGGTTAGGCGGCAAAATATTTTCCTTGGAATTCCGCTTCAAAAATTTTTCAATCGCTCCCGATGAATCATTGGCCAGCAACAGGTCGAAAAGTTTTGCTGTGGCTTCTGCATCGCCGCCAGCACGGTGCCTGTTTTCAATTACTATGTCAAGGTAGTTGCATATTTTACCAAGGCTGTACGAGTTTAACCCCGGAAATATCTTTCTGCTTAACCTTACGGTACAAAGCTTTTTAAGGTCAAGATTGTAACCGCAATTGGCCAATGCATGTTTAATAAATGAGTAGTCAAAATTTACGCTGTGGGCCACAAACACGGTACCTTGTAATATTTCAAAAACCTCAGCTGCTATCTCGTTAAACCCAGGCGCATTGGCAACCATCGCATCGTTAATGCCGGTTAAGCCTTTTATGTAATAGGGAATTTTTTGCTTTGGGTTTATCAGCGTTTCAAAGCGCTTAATAACAGATTTTCCATCGTGTATCAGAATGGATATATCGGTTATTCCATTACCAGTGGCGTGGCCTCCTGTGGTTTCAATATCTACAATGGCATAAGGCATATAGGCAATCGGCGTTTCAATGTTTCCGGATGCCAATGTATTGCTAAATTTATTAGCAAGTCAACTTTTTGCATTAAAAAAGGCCCGGAATATAAATCCCGGGCCTTTCAATATTTAGCGTAAAATTACTTGCTTACTACAAATTTAGCTCTTGCAAGTACTGTGTTTTTTTCGTCAACAATCTGTATTCCGTAAAAACCGTTAGTCAGGTTTTGGGTATTAATACGGTTAGTATTACCCGTAAGTGTGGAAGAAATAACCAGGTTGCCGATCATGTCATAAACTCTTGCATAAGTCTTTCCAGGGTTTTCAAACTCAACATTTAACTGGTTGTTTGCAGGTACGGGGTACATGCGCACTGCAATATCATTTGCTTCGCTAATGCCGGCAGGATTAACAACAACTAAAAACAAAGTAGCTACGCCATAATTGTTCTGTGGGTCATAGGCACCATAAACAACGGTATCCTTTCCAACGTAATTGTTGTTGGGGGTATAAACGATATTGTTATTTGTAACTACTGCGCTACCGTGTGTAGCATTACTGATGATTTGTGGAGTTAATGCTGAGTTGTTACAATCGGCATCATTGGCTACCACGTTCACCGTTCTCGGGGTATTGATGATAACTGTATCCAAATCGTTTACTGCAAATGGAGTAAACACATAGTTGGGGTCCAAAGTATCGTAAGCAAGGCTGTCCAATAAGAATACAGAACCCTTGGTAAGACCAGAGTTACCAGAGATGATAGTTAAAACGTTAGGAACGCTTGATGCAATAAGTATTACAAGCGTATCGGGCATATCGCAGCTGAGGTATGTGAACGGAGCAGAGAAAGGAAGATAACCACCAGTTGAATCTGTAGATTTAAAAATTGCGTTTGCAATAATTTCTGTACCCCTTCTTAAAGTTGCGTAAACAAGGCATGTATCATAAGCTCCTGAAACAACATTACGTACAGGAGTATAATTATAAAAGCCCCTGATAGCTCCTAATCGTTGTGTAAAAGGTTGACCCGCGCCTTTAACAGAAGATGGTGTAATGGTATTGCCACCACCAAAAATCAATCCTGCAGGATCTAAAGGAAACTTACCATTTAAGGCAAAGCCCGGTAAATTAATGGTAGTTGTTGCACCACCACCAATAGGATAATTGATAGAGTCAGTTACCATTCTGATAGCAGAAGAGCCGCTGTGAGCATTGTTTGATTGGCTAACTAATGTTCTAAAACCCAAAGTGCGTAAACCTGTAACTGCATTTGAAGAGGTCCATTGATCAGGATCGCTGTAATAACTGGTATCCTGGCCGATTCCATTAATTACGCCTGAGGCCAGGTAAAAAGTGTCCTGGGTCCAGTTTTCGAAACTGTTGTTATAAATCTGCGCCTTAGAGCTGAGCGATGCTAAAATTGAAAAAGCCAGTAATATTTTTTTCATGTCAGGGTAGTATTTGGTTTATAATGGTTGCTAATGTAATTAAAACAGGCTTACGAATATGTGAAAAATGCGAAAAAACTTACATGCTCAACATGCCTCTTATTGGGTAACCATCGGCATAATACCGCGTATCCCCATGTCTACAATGGTTTCGCCTTTTGCAGGCTCCCAGCGGCCGTCATTAACCACCTCAATCCATTCAAAACTGTGGTTTACTGAAATCATAATGTT
>JAQBNQ010000133.1 GCA_028288545.1 Bacteroidota bacterium | reverse complement strand
CTTTTTATGCCAGGGGACGAATTAGAGCGATAAGTGGCGATATAAAATAGTTATCTTCACCACCCCGAAGAGCAAAAAATATCCCACGATTTATGAGAGGCAAGAACAATGTAACGCTGTCAGAGGCACTGGATATGATGGTATCCGAATTAAAGCTAAAAGTTAAGTTGGACGAAAGCCGGATAAAAGATGCATGGGCCTTATTAATGGGCAAGCCAATAGTCAAATACACTTATTCGGTTTCTTTTAAGGATGGTAAGCTATATATCAAAATAGAGTCGGCCGCTTTAAAGCAGGAATTGAATTACAGCCGCGATAAAATAAAGGAACTGTTTAATAAAGAGTTGGGCGAAGAGGTGATAAAAGACGTAGTAATTTTTTAGATGCAAAATCATTTCCTCCGATACAATGCGTTCAATTTTATTTGCCCTTTCGGTTATATTTTATTTTAAGGCCAACAGCCAGGCCAAAGAATTCCCCAGATACAACGAGGTTTACCAGGTAGCCACACACAATTCTTATTGGGTAAAACGGGCACATGTGCATGAACCTTTTGCCACCGGAACACAAGAGCGGCTTTTAGACCAATTGCATTTTGACCATGCACGGGCTTTGGAAATTGACATCCATAAAATAAACCGCAAACGTGGCCAGTGGGCTATTTATCACACCGGCAAAGTGAAGAATGTTTTTTATGCAACGCTGCCCGAATTTTTAAAACAGCTTCAACAATTTCAATACAGTCTGCCTAAACACGAGGTTGTTACCGTTGTGTTGGAACTAAAGCAAATATTTGGCGATAACTTCGATAAAAATCACACCCCGGCCGACCTGGATTCGATACTTGAAAGTTATTTGGGCGAATACCTGTTTCGTCCACGCGACCTGATGAAACGTTGTCCCGGTAAAAACACCTTGTGCGATTGTGCGGCCGCCTCATCGGAAGTTTGGCCAACTATTGATGAACTGAGGGGCAAATTCATTTTCCTTGTTTTGGGCAACCTGCATTTTGGCCCTATTGGCCACGGCGGCATGGGTTGGGCCACTTATGCAAATTCAAAAGATCCATCGGCATTCCCTATGTCATCCGACTTTAGCACTTTTAATAAAAACAAAGGCGGCGAAAAAATTTCTAAACAAATGCTTACCTGCGCTTACCAAGCCTCGGTGTTTCAACAGGTTGAAAATGTAGATGACACAGCTCATTTGAAAGAGATTTCGAAATACATCGGTAAAGGCGGAATGGTTAGAGGCGGAAGTTCGTTTAGCATAAAAGAACAGCGCCAAAGAATTGGCGCCAGGTTTCATTTTCTGCAAACTGATTTTCCGTGGGTAGGTTTGAATGATAAGGGTTATAACAGACCCTTCCGTCCAATTGATTCCAGCCGTTTTAATAATCCATCGGTTTTTATTGAGCCGGGGCAACGCATCCTGGTATCAGCCGATTCGGAATCGTTTTGGAACACTACAAGCAATACAAACCTCAACGATTGGGAAACCTTACCATCCACTACCAGAACTTCTCCCAATAAAAAATTTCTGAATCCCCTACACGCTTATGGAAAAGGTTGCCTCAAAGCATCAACTGTCGACGGCCGACAGTCTGTTTCAGTTTGCCGGAAAGTAAACACCAGCCAAAATGCAGTGGTTACAGTAAAGGCAATTGATGATAAAATGGTCACTAAAACAAAATTTTCGAGCAATAACAATACCTCGGGCCGTATCGGTGATTATATCCGGATGACTGTAGAACAAACCGAAGGCAAAGGCAGCGTTGTTCATATTTACTCTTCATCGGTAATGACTAAAGACAGAGCCGGTAAGTTAAGTCCGCAGTGGAACAAAATATTCTCTAAACACTTTGAACATTCCCTCAGCAAACAAGGTATTGCAGCCAGCGATGGAGATGTTTTATTTGTAGGTACCCGGTTAAATGGTCTTGCGGTGGATTCGGCAGCTTTTGTAATGGCCCAATAGGTTAATAACAACTTTTTGCCACTATGCGCGTAAAAGTTAAATTGCGCCAATTGATGAAAATAAGATTCATTTTTTTACTCCTTACTATCATTGCTTTTTTCAATGGCATTAACGCCCAAACTCCGGGCGACAGTGCTCCTCCCGTGCGCAAATCTCCTATCAAAAGCAGGGATATGGAATTACAGAGAGACCGGCTGTTATTAATTGACGCAACGGTTGAATTAAATGATGCCCTTTTGCAGGGCATCAACGCAAGTCTTGATTCTTTAAACGGAGCAGATAATAATACTACTGATGATAAGAACATACAGGTTACGGTGCGAAAAATGCAGCGCTCGCGCGACAAGGCTTTGCTTACCCCTGAACTGCTACATATGCAGGACAGTTTGAAAAACGAAAATGCAACACTCAAAAAGCAAAAGGCTGAAATTGAAACCTCGCTGGCCGAGCTAAGAACCCAGGCAAAGCAAAACGAAATAGCTTCGGCTCAAACGAAAAAAGAACCAGCGGTGCCGGTTAAGGAAAATACTAAGGCAAACGAAACGAAGGAAGAACCCTTGGTAAAGAAAGAAGATAAGAGGCATAAGAAACACGAAATACCAAACGACACCCTGATTGTAATAAATGCTGACCCGGTTAAAAAAGATAGCGAACCGGTAGCTTCGGCAGATACAAAATCAAAAAAGAAGGATAAGAACAAGCATCCGGTTACAGAGCAACCTGTTGCTGTTGTAGCGGCAGCCAGGGATAGTGTTTTATCGCCGCTGATATCTGAAGCGCCTGTTTATAGTCAGGCGGTTGCTTTACCCGAGGATACCTCCTTACTAAGCCTTAAAGACAGCGAACAGCAATTTTTTGATGATTCGATAAACCGTGTAAGGGCCGAATATTTTTTAACCCGCGCCCGCAAATACATCAACGAAAAAAATTATAAAGCCGCAAAAGAAAATCTTCAAAAAGCGCTTGGAATGCAGCCTGTTTATTATGATGCCCGCCTTGCCCTGGCTGATGTAAATAGCACAACCGGGGATAATGTACAAGCATTGGAAAACTATAAGATTTGCCAGAAAATTGACAGCTCGAGCGAGAAACTATATTACAAAATGGGAGTTGCGGCTTTAATATTAAAACAGAAAACCGAAGCACTCCGTTATTTTGAAAAATCGCTGAAGATAGATTCGAATTATATCCCGTCTATAATGGCGCGGGCAACCTTTTTAACTGACGATGGCAGGTATATAGAAGCTATAGCAGCTTATAACCATGTTCTGACTTTAAACGTTGGGTTCCATTTAGCTTACAAATCGCGTGGTCTTGCCAGGTTTAATGCAAAGGAATATTCGGCAGCGGTGGATGACTTGAGCCGTTACCTTCTTTTTAAAGAAGACGATCCTTCCATTTATTATTTCCGCGGTATTGCACGTGAAAACATAGACCAACAATCAGCAGGTTGCCTAGACTTAACCACAGCCTCTCAACTGGGTTATAGCCTTGCCCAAAAGGCAATTGAAAAATATTGCAGCAAAAACTGAGTTTTATCAGGTGGTTTATATGGTATTATGACACTTCTGTGACAATCCTCATATCAGCCTTCGGCTAATTGCCGTATTTTTGTGGTTCAAAATGAAGCAAAGTTGTATTTACAAAGTAATTGTATGTACGTTGGTTTTGGTTGCAGCTTTTTTTACTAAAAGTGTTGCCGCTGAAATTGCCAATAATGCTTCAATTTCAGTAACCCGTTCAGATACCCGCCAGCCGGTTCCGGATGCAGTGGTAAAAGTTGTTCCGCTGGATATAGCCCATAGAAATAAAGACAACCTTGGTTTTACAAATGTAAAGGGCATTTTCAACTATACTTTTTCCGAACCCGTAATTATCCAGGTATCGCATCTTGGATTTATAACTATCACCGACACCTTGTTATCGCCGGAAAATAAAACATACATACTTGATCTTAATTATAAAAACGTGCAAGATGTTGTTGTTACGGGGCAATACGGCAATAACAACGTTCAAAAATCGGTATATGATGTTAAGGTGATAAATGCCGATATGTTACGCGCCAAAGGAGCCAACAATTTGCGCGAAGCCCTGCAAAATGAGTTGAGCATTGATTTGGGACAGGACCAGGTTTTTGGAAGCACTTTAAGCATTAATGGTATTTCGGGCGAGGGGGTAAAAATTTTGGTTGACGGGGTACCTATTGTTGGAAGGCTGGATGGTAAACTTGACCTGAGCCAAATAAGCATCAGCAATATTGATCACATAGAAATTGTGGAGGGCCCGTTATCTGTAACCTATGGTACCGATGCTATGGGCGGGGTGATAAACATTATCACCAAAAATTTTCAACGCGAAAAAATAAACATCAACCTGAAAGGATATTACGAAAGTGTCGGTCAATACAATGCAGAATTGAATGCCGGCTTTGCTTTTAAGAGAAGCCAGTTTTATGTAAGCGGCGGGCGCAATTTTTTTGGCGGTTATACTACGCTGGATTCAATACCGCGCTACAAAGAGTGGAAACCGAAAGAACAATATTTTGCCGATGCGAAGTATATCTACACGGCTAACCGGTTTCACTTTTCACTGGCGGCATCCTTTTTTCGCGAATTAATGCTGGACCGCAGCGCTCCTTTTCAAACACTGGCGCCCGGCGATACCAGCTGGACCTATAGCGGCATTGATATGCATTATCTTACTTACCGGCCTATGGGTTCCGCGTCTTTCAGCTATCGCTTTAAAGAAAATTACCTGCTCGAGGTTTTGTTGGGCTATTCGGGATTTATAAGATACACCAACACTTACAACAAGAATCTTGTAAGCGGATCAGAAAATATAGTGCCCGACCAGGTACAGGATACTACCCGGTATAACCATCTTACTTTTCGCTCTACCTACAATATGCCTGCGTGGAAAAACAGGTTGAATTTTCAATTTGGTGTAGACATTAACCAGGAATACGACCGCGGAACTTTATTGTTAGGTAACAAACAACAAATTGGAGATTACGCGGCTTTTGGCGGAGCAAGGATAACCGCTATTGAAGGATTAGATATCCAACCGGCTATCCGTTTCAGCTATAATACACGTTTCCAGGTTCCACTAATACCGTCACTTAATATCCGGTATATTTATAAAGAGGGTCTCGTAGTTCGGGCTTCTGTGGGCCGTGGTTACAGGGCTCCGGGGGTAAAAGAATTGTTCCTTGATTTTTTTGACAGCAATCATGACCTGAAAGGAAACCAGGACCTGAAACCCGAAGATGGAATAAATGTTTCTTCCTCTATCAGCTACACACAACCTATTAAAGCTACCCATAAAGTCACCATTACTGCTTCGGGCTTCTACAATAACATTCATAACAAAATTGATCTGGTATTGACTGATTCCTCGCTAACTCCAAACCTTTATCAGTACTTCAACATCAACCATTACATCACCTACGGAGGTCAGTTATCACTGGCTTATCATTGGAACCGCTTACAATTAAGTGTAGCCGGCATGAGTACAAGTTATGATATCAGTAACCCGGCAACACAAAGTGGCACCGTTAAGATGTGGAGCCCGGACTTTAAAGCATCTGCGGGATATGTAATACCGAAGGCGGAGATTGGAATAAATATTACTTATAAATACAACGGACAAAAGCCATTGTATTCGGTTACTAATAGCATTGATATTGGAACCCGACCTGGTTACCATTGGCTGGATGCATCCCTTACCCGCAATTTTTGGAAAGACAGGATACAACTAACGGTTGGTGGAAAGAATCTTATTGGGGTAACTAATTTAACCGGCTCCAACGTGGGTGGAGTAAGCCAGGCGCATAATGCAAGTCCGAATGATTTAAATATTGCCTGGGGAAGAACATTTTTTACAACTTTGGTATTACATTTTTCAAGATGAAATTGGGAAGGAACTTATTTAAATTCAGATCTGTGAAATTGCCATTGGGGCTATTAGCTCTCGTATTTTGCTTATCTGTTTCTTCATGCTTTAAAGAAAAAAATATAGCGCCACCCAGCAGCAAAGGCATTGGACAAACACATGTTATACCTTTAGGTTCGGATTATGGAACGCAATGTTTTTACAGCCTTGCCACCAATACTGTTCTCAGTTCAAACTCGCGCATTGCTTACGATCTTTTATTTGACTGCGCTCCTGATAGCTTCAACATCTGGCTAAACAGCGCCAAGTTTATGGCTGCCCTTAAAACCACTAAAACCGATATTAATGCGGTAACAATTGAAGATACAACCGGCGGTAACTGGAACTACGAACGCGGCTCCTACAACATCGACTCCAACGCTCTGGGCGCATGGTGGGCTACAACCGGAAGTGAGCCAACCAGCGCGGGCAAAGTTTATATTATTGACCTTGGCGTTGACCTTGGCGGCAACCCACTCGGCTTTGTAAAACTGAAGGTGAATAATTTTTATGGTACCTCTTACTCCGTAACTTATAATTCACTTACCGGTACAGATTCGGGCACTATTCTAATTCAAAAAGACCCCACAAGGAATTATCGTTACCTTTCACTTATTGGTTCGGGCCAATTGCTAAACATAGAACCTGATAAGTCGAAATGGGACCTTTTATTTACGCATTATACCACGGTGTTTTATGTTCCTTACGTTTTAAATTACCAGGTAACAGGCGTTTTAAGCAATCCTGCGCGGGTTAGCGCCTATGTAGATTCCACTACCTCGGGCTTTAGCAATGTTACTATCGGTAATTTTAATGTAAACAAACTACAGACTAACCGCGATGCCATTGGCTACGATTGGAAAACCTGGACCGGTGTGTTATACAACACCAAAACCTATTACGTCTATTTTATAAAAACCGGCGAAAACCAGATCTATAAATTCCACTTTATCAGTTTTAATGATAACCAGGGAAATAAGGGGTATCCTACCTTTGAGTATTCTTTGCTGTAACCCATTGTCTGAACTATGATTTATTTGATTTTTGTGATTGAGGTGATTTATACTTTTTGTTTGTGATTCGTTTAAAATTCAGACTGGTTTCTCCAAAATTTACGAGTAATCCGATTTCGAGATTGTAAGCTTCTAAATAATTGATGGCCTGGGCAAAGTGCACATCCTCCAACTTTGTAAGGGCCTTTAATTCGAGCGAAATAATATCTTCTACAAGGAAGTCGACCCTTCTGGTGCCAATATGAATTTCATGATAGAAAATCGGCATTTCAAATTCCCTGTTAAACTGAAGACCCGCTAACCGCATTTCTATTTCTAAAGCTCTTTGATAAATTACTTCCTGAAATCCATTGCCGAGCGTTTTATGTACGGTCATGGCACATCCAATAATTTTGGATGTCAACTCTGAGTATTTATACTGCTCATTTATCATTGGAATTGATGCATTTAACATCGAAATTTACATTTTTCGAGGTCACTTAGCTAGAATATTCTAATTGTTTTATCATTGTAATCACTTTAATCAAAGAAATCATAGTTCCGACAAATTGAAAAACATGGCAAACGATATCCGCAACGATTGGACACTTGAAGAAATACAGGAAATATATTCTGCCCCGGTACTTGAATTAATGTATCGCGCAGCAACCGTGCACAGAAAGTACCAGGCAACGGGCGAGGTGCAGGTTTGTACCCTGCTTTCGGTTAAAACCGGGGGATGTTCTGAAGATTGCGCTTATTGCCCACAGGCAGCCCGCTATAGCACAGGCGTCGAGGCTCATAAACTGATGACCTATGAAGATGTAATTGGCAAAGCGCTGGATGCAAAAAACGGGGGCTCAACGCGTTTTTGTATGGGAGCAGCATGGCGTAATGTGCGCGATAACTCAGATTTTGACAAGGTAATTGACATGGTTAAGGGTGTAAATACTTTAGGGCTGGAGGTTTGCTGCACTTTAGGAATGCTGACCGAAGACCAGGCAAAACGCCTTAAGGAAGCGGGACTTTATGCTTATAACCACAATCTTGATACATCCGACGAATATTATGGTGACGTAATTACCACCCGCACTTACAACGACCGCCTTGAAACGCTTGACAATGTTGAGAAGGCAGGTTTGAGCGTTTGCTGTGGAGGAATTATTGGCCTGGGCGAAACCGATGATGACCGGATAAAACTATTACATACATTAGCCACAAGGGCGCAACATCCTGAATCTGTACCTGTAAACGCACTGGTTGCGGTAAAGGGAACACCGTTGGAAGGCCAGGAGAGGGTTAAAACCTGGGAAATGGTGCGTATGATAGCTACAGCCCGCATTTTAATGCCTAAAGCCATGGTTCGCCTTTCGGCCGGCAGAAATGAGATGAGCTATGAACAACAGGCACTCTGTTTTATGGCAGGAGCCAACTCCATATTTACCGGTGAAAAACTGCTGACCACTCCTAATCCTGATTTTGATGCAGATAGAGAGATGTTCCAGCTTTTGGGATTGAAACCCCGCGAATCTTTTAAAGCGCTGCAAAAAGAAGTTGCGGCCATTTAAAAGCGGTGTTGTAACTATGCGGCCAATAACCGAATGAACAACTCCATCCAAAAATATATCCGGCTTAAATTAAGGCAACGGAACGACGAAAATAATTTTCGATCTCTGCAGGTAAGTGATGGCCTTATAGATTTTTACTCCAACGATTATCTCGGCTTTGCACAGAATATTGAACTTAAAAAAAATGTAGACGCGGAATTAAAGCTGCACCCGGCATATTTACTTGGCAGCACGGGCTCAAGATTACTATCAGGCAATAGTGAATATGTTGAACTGCTTGAAAAAAATCTCGCCCATTTTTACCTGGCTGAATCAGCTTTAATTTTCAATTCGGGTTTTTCAGCCAATTACGGACTTATTTCAACCCTGCCTTATCGCGGGGATACCATTATTTATGATGAATTGGTACATGCATCTTTTCATGACGGAATGAGAAGCAGCAAGGCGAACAGAGCCGCATTTTTACATAATGATGTAGCCGACCTGAAAAAGAAACTAAGCGCTGCCACCGGGTTAAAATATGTAGTAGTTGAATCGGTGTACTCTATGGACGGCGATTTTGCCCCTTTAAAGGAAATCTCAGACCTGTGCGAAAAGTATAACGCCGGATTAATAGTGGATGAAGCCCATGCCACAGGCCTTTTTGGCGAACATGGTGCAGGACGCGTGGCCGAACTTCAATTGGAAAATAAATGCCTGGCACGTATCAGCACCTTTGGCAAGGCTGTTGGCGCCCATGGTGCCGTAATACTTTGCAGTGGAGAATTAAAAAACTTCCTGATCAATTATTGCCGCTCCTTTATTTACTCAACAGCCCTTCCGTTTCACGCACTGGCTTCTATTAAGTGCGCCCATCAACTGTTAACAACCAGCGGAACAAGCCGCAATAAACTATACCAGCTTATTGACCTTTTTAAAAAGCAATTTGTACCCAATGCAAAATTTGAACTGATTACCAGTAATAGCCCGATACAATCGATAGTGGTAACAGGAAATGAAAATGTAAAACTGTTAGCCACAAAGATACAGGAACAGGGTTTTGATGTACGGCCCATTCTTTACCCCACCGTGGCAAAAGGAAAGGAGCGGATAAGAATTTGCATTCACAGTTTTAATACCGTGCAGGAAGTAACTAACTTTGTACAAGTAATAAATAACCTGTGAAGCACAACCTACCGCAAAGAATTTTTGTAGCCGGAATTGGAACAGGTGTTGGCAAAACCCTTGTTGCCTCGGTTTTAACTGAAGCCTTACAGGCGGATTATTGGAAACCCGTTCAGTGCGGTAATCTTGAAAATTCTGATACTACAATCGCCCGCTCACTTGCATCTAATTTTGTATCAAAATTTTATCCTGAAGCTTACAGCTTAAAAACGGCTTCTTCGCCACATTATGCCGCTAAGGCGGAAGGCATTGAAATTGATATCAGCACTTTTCAGATTCCTACCGAAAACAGGTTAATAATTGAAGCACCCGGAGGCCTGATGGTTCCCCTAAACGATCGTTTTTTAGTGATTGATTTAGTAAAACACCTGGATGCCTCTGTAATACTGGTAGCACGAAATTACCTGGGAAGTATTAATCATACTTTATTGAGTATTGAACTTATCAGGCAGAAAGGTTTTAGCTTACTGGGTATCATTTTCAGCGGAGATAATTTTTTAGATAACGAAGAAATAATTCAGCATTTTTCCAACGTACCGGTAATAGGAAGAATTGACGAATCAAAAAATATTGACGAGGCCTTTGTGTTACAACAAGCCTTAAAATTAAAGTCCTCACTTAACCAGGTATTTGAGCTTTGAACCCACAATCAAAAAAACCAAATCCACAACTTATATGGCATCCGTACACTCCCGCAAAGGATGAACTGATTTCCATATCCAAAGGCAAAGGAGCTTATCTGTACAGCGATGACGGCACCCGTTACATTGATGCCGGATCGAGTTGGTGGACGAACATTCACGGGCATTCGCATCCGTACATTGCAGAGAAAATATTTGAACAGGCTAAAAAGCTGGAACATGTAATATTTGCAGGTTTTACCCATCACCCTGCTGAAAAACTGGCTGTCAAAATTTTAGCTAAAATTCCGTTTCATCAAAAAGTATTTTATTCTGATAACGGTTCAACTGCTGTTGAGGTGGCAGTAAAAATGTCGTTACAGTATTGGTGGAATAAGGGAGAAACCCGCAAAAAGGTCATTGCATTTAAAGATGCTTACCACGGTGACACCTTTGGCGCCATGAGCGTTAGCGCCCGCGGAGTTTTTACCGAGCCATACCAACATTTACTTTTTGATGTTGAATTTATAGATACCCCAACCCCGGGCAACGAACAAAAAACGATAGGGCAACTAAACTCATTGCTTAAAATGCATAGTGCCGAAATTGCTGCCTTCATATTTGAGCCGCTCATACTTGGTTCGGCGGGAATGCTGATGTACGATGAAAAAACTTTGGATGAACTGATCTCCATTTGTAAAGCCAACAACATAATAACTATTGCCGATGAAGTGATGACAGGCTTTGGAAGAACCGGCAAATTTTTAGCTGTTGATTATTGTGATAACAAGCCGGATATCATTTGCCTCTCGAAAGGAATAACCGGTGGCTTCCTACCTTTTGCAGCTACTACCTGTACAAAAGAGATATTTGATGCCTTCGATTCTTCGGATAGGGCAAAGATGCTTTTCCACGGCCATAGTTATACTGCCAATCCTATAGGTTGCGCAGCGGCTATTGCCAGCTTTGAAGTTTTTGAAACAGATAACTCGCTTGAAAAAATAGCACGGATAAATGCGCGGCACCTCGCTTTTGTTGAAAAGATAAAACTACATGCCAGCATAAAGGATATACGCTGTAGGGGTTCTGTTTTAGCCATTGAAATAAAAACCAGCGAGCAGAGCGGTTATTTAAATAAGATACGCGATGTGGCTTACCAGTATTTTTTGCACCGGAAAATAATTATGCGTCCGCTTGGGAATGTTGTTTATGTGTTGCCACCCTATTGTATATCCGCCCACGACCTTGAGGAAATTTACAATGCAATTTCGGGCTTACTTGATTTGGTGTTAACGATTGACAATTCTGTTTCATCCTAAATTCAATACCTTAGGGTTTCAATACTTTTATATGAAGAAGATTGTTTTTCTATTGGCATTAGGGCTTACAGCTTGCGGTAATAAACACGATATAAGCAAGGTTAAAATCGGTATGACCGGCAAACAGGTGGAGGCTATTATGGGTACTCCGGATGAAAAAGTAATTAAGCCGGTAAACCAGGAATGGTGGCAGTATGGCGAAAATCAATTGATAGTGATACAAACCGATACAGTGAAAATTGTGGTGCCTGATGTATCGGTTGCCAGCGAAGATATTAAGCGATCCTTTGCAGGTGCTGACAGCGCCTTGAAGGAAATTTTTGATGCGACAAAAGGAATTGCCCGTTAAACTTATTCCACAACCTTAACATTATCCTTTATCCAGTCTTTAATTGCGCGGTACTCTTCCATGGTAAAAAACCTGCGCGGGTAATAGATGAACTGAACATTATTTTTGTAAAGAAGAATGATCTGATCATTGATGATGGAGGAGGGATAATCGCTCCACAAAATATCGCCGGTAGCTTTCTCGCTCGTTACCTTTATTCCTTTAGATGAAAAAGTAAACGTAAATTCCTTGCCAAAAATGTTCATCTTTTTGGCCATGCGCTTTGCATAGGTTCTATACCACCAAACGTGAAACACCACGCAAAGAATAGAGTACAGCAGGAAAAAATATTTAAGTCCCGCCCAAATGTTGTTTGTATCAGTAGCGGGCCCTGCTCTATCTACAACAAGAAACAATACGAAGGAAACAACTGAAAGAATAAGGAATATGTTTTTCTTAACCGGCTGCCTTTTCGACCAGTGCAGGTCGTAGGCCATTTGCAGGTCGGGAATTGTATATGATACCGTTTTTGTTATGCTGGCCACGGGTCAAATCTATAAATCAATTTGTTAAACTTTGGTGCTAAAAGCGCTGAAAAAGCAACAATTGACCGGATGACTATATATTCATTAGATTCGCAATGAAAACCTTTAACTTATTCTATAACCAAATCAACAAAAATGAAATTTACTGCTATTAAAGCCCTGCCGGTTACACTTGCCATGTTTTTTGCTGTTGCAACAAACGCTCAAACAAAGGAAACGCCAGCACCTGCAACACCCGCAAAAGTAGCCACGCCGGTTGTACAAGCCAAGGAGACTCCTGCAAAACAAACAACTCCTCCGGGCGTTACGGTAGCCAAAGGCCCAACTTCAGCTCAAACAGAATTAGCTGAAAAGAAAGCAAACCAGATAAACGAACTGGTAAAGCTAACTCCTGAGCAAATGCCTAAAGTTAAGGCGGCTATGCTCGAATCAATTGTAAAAGAAGATCAGCAAAGAACAGCAGCTAAAGGTGATAAGAAAAAAATGGCCGAACTGGATAAAACAAGAGCTGCTAATCGCGAAGCAAAGCTAAAAGCAATTCTTACGCCCGCTCAATACGCTGTAATGACAAAGGCTGTTGAGAAGAGCAAAAGCAACACCGCCAAATAATCGGAGTTATCTCTTGTTTAAACCTGAAGAATCTGACGGGAGTTGATACACCAGCAAAAATTCGGCAAGTGCCGAGTGGCCCTTGGCGGAAAAATGTATCTCATCAGCAAATAAGTATAGAGAAGACCGGTTCTCCAGTCCCGCGAGGTGATTGGCAGGATCGGCAAACAAAATATCATGAGCCCTGCAAAATTCTGCTACAGATTTTTGCGGGGTTCTTTCATTTTCATCCTTACCAATAATTTGAGAGCGATATGGAAGTGTTACCAATGAAAAACCTATTCCTTTCGATTTGCATAGTGAGTCGCATTTCAAAACATCAGCCATCGCCTCTTTAAAATGCTTATCCTGATTACTGTAAAACTCAAGATCGTATTTAAAATAGCGGTCAGCATTGCGGTACCGGTATAACTTCAATAATTTATAAGTGGCATAATGTTCCTGTAGTATGGCATTGAGCTTGCCTAACAGGTTCTGCTTTCGCATTACAGGCAGATCCTTGGTTTTAGCCGACCCATAAACATCATTTAAACAAAAAAACAAGGTGACTCTATTAAGGGAAGAATCTGAAGCGATAGTTGCCTTTAGCACATTTAAGTAATCGGGCGTTGAATAGCCGATCATCGAAATATTTTCATAGCAGAATTGGCTGTCGGCCACAGAAACCTTATAAGCAAAAGTAGAAGAGTCCTCCACTCCCACTCCTTCGGTAACCGAGTCGCCTATATACAACCACTTTTTCTTTTGAGTGGAAACCTTATTCTTTCTTCCTCCAAGCGCATCTGTATTAAATTCTTTGCCCCAAACCAGGCCTTTGGCATTTGGCTTTAACCCGGGGCTATCAAAATATTTGTGTTCTGTTATCAGCGAAGAATCAAAATCGCGGTTATATATTTTATGCAAAACAAAACGCGATGTTATTTCCAATATGATAAGGATAACAGCAACACTTACCAGGTTAATAAAAGTATGGCTGCGTTGGCGGCTCATTTTATAAATTTAATGGCAAGGTAAACGAATATAAACTGCACTATCATCATTCCGTCCAAAACCAAATAGTACCAGTTATCCGCGGTGTTTTCATTCACCGGTTGAATACATAAAATAGAAACCAGCAGCGATAGGTTAATCCCCAGCATATTCGAAAGAGGAACGCCAAAGAAAAAATACTGCACTATCATAATTATCATCAGGCCGAACAAAATCGCCTGCGCTAAAATCTTTGTACCCTTAACACCGATAACCACGGGCAGAGTAGTAAGGCCATTGGCTTTATCTCCTCCCATATCTTTTATTTCAAAAACCATTGTCAGCGCTACGATAAAAAGGAATCTCCTCAATAGTAAAAAAACCAACATACTGCTGCCCACCGAATGATCCGCCAATGGAATAATGACCGTTGTAACCGACCATACGATAGCTACAAAAAGTGTTTTTACAAGGCCCAGGTCGCGCAACTTCATTTTTGGTCGCACAAACGGAATAGTAACAAAACCGTAAAACCCGGTTACGATACCAAGAATCAGCACTGTAATTTTCTCGTTCCGGCTAAGCATAAAGAAAAATGAGGCTGTAGCCAATAACGAGATAAATAAAATATTGCGCGATAGTTGCCGGTTCTCTACAGCCCAATTGCGGTGAATGGTCTGGTAAACCATATTTTCCGAACTTGTTATTTTAAGATAGGAATAGGTAAATATGGTAGAAGATAAAATGAACCAGCAGCGGTAATCGAAATAAATTTTGCCCTCTACAGTTAGCTGGTTGGTAAAAGTTAAAGCAACGGCGCAGAATCCAATAAAAATATTGGAGTACAATAAACTTTCAATCGCCTTTCTGACCACCTGCATGGATGCAAGATAATTCAGGATTCAATAAGCGGCAATTCTCTTTTTAACCCGGATTTTGTAGTTGAATCAAAGGGGGAGGGATATTTATCCGGGTTAACCCCGATTTAGTGTTTGTTAGGTTTTCCTAACAAAATAAAATATCCGGAAAACCTTAGAAACACCTAATCGCTACAGGGGTAAGAACTTTTTTAACCGCAAATTTTGGGTTTAAAAAGAAACTGCTTCATTTGCCAAAGCTAAAGCTAACCTATGTTCAAAAAGATACGCGAATATGAGAACCTGCACATTGCCCTGTGGTTATTAAAAGATACCTGTTGGGTTATGAGTTGGCACACTGCGGGAATGATTATGATAATACCTACCCTGGCTGTTGCCATACACATTGCTTGGAAATCACGCACTCAATTGGATGACCTGTTTCACAATATAGCGGTTTGCTTATGGATAACAGCCAATGCCATATGGATGACAGGCGAGTTCTTTTACGAGGATGGTACCCGCAAATACGCTACAGTATTTTTTGCCTTAGGAATAATAGTGGTGGCAGCCTATTACGCAGTATACGTACCTAAAAGACTCAGGGCAGAAAGAGAACTGGCAAATAGTGTAAAAACAGTTGAAGAAACAACCGTGTAAATTATAAGGACTTCTTTTTTCCTTTTGGCGCAAGTGTCATAAACATCCTTTTGCCTTCAAGTGTAGGTAATTGTTCAACAATGGCTACATCCTTAAGCTTATCGGCAAACTGAAGAAGCAACAATTCACCTCTTTCCTTAAACACGATAGCACGGCCTTTAAACATTACAAAGGTCCTCACCTTATTGCCTTCCTTTAAAAAGCTTTCAGCGTGTTTTGCCTTAAACTCAACATCATGCTCATCGGTATTAGGTGTAAAGCGAATTTCCTTTACTTCTACCTTTTTAGCATGTGCTTTTATTTCTTTTTCCTTGCGCTTTTTTTCGTAAAGGAATTTATTGTAGTCGATAATACGGCAAACCGGCGGGGTAGCATTAGGCGATATCTCAACCAGGTCGAGCCCTTGCTCGATGGCCATGTCAATTGCTTGTCTTACTGTGTAAACTCCGGGTGTAATATTTTCACCTACTAAACGGATCTCATTGTGCTTGATCTTTTCGTTGATATGGTGCTCCGGTTCTCTTTTATACGGGGCTCTTCCGCCGTAACGGGGATTGAAGGGACGAGGACTTGTAGCCAAATTACTTTGTTGTTTAGTTATATAAATGAAGTACAAAAATAACAAAAAAAATCCGGCTTTATCAAATCGAATTTTTATGGCTGCGGTGAGTTGCTTTTATTAATAATACGGTAACTTAAATTACCTGAATTTGGCCGTTTTACTTTCCTCGTATATATCCATGCCGCCGCAAAGATGCAGCTTGCTATAAACCAGGAATTGCACCTCCTTTTGCCCGTAGCAAAAGTCTTCAACCGCTCTTAGCAAAGCCTGCACCTTTTCATATTCCCCCTCAATAAGTGTTTCAAACGCCCCTACCGTATATTTTAGCCCCGATTTCTGGATCAGTTCAATGGCCCGGTCTACCATCGGAAAAGCCCCTGCGGTAGCGATAAGTGGTATTACCTGGATTGACGCGTTTATAATCATAGTCTTATTTAGTATGTACCCCCCGGGGGAGGTACCGTTTTCAATTATTCAATTAGCTATTTATCAATGCCTTACGTTCAGGTATGCAAAAAACCGGTACCTCGCTTATTTATTTTGAATAAATACATCTACCGGATGTGTGGGGTCTTCAACCACATAATATTCATAGATGATTTTGTGTGCAGTTGCCCGCACTTTCATAGCCCCGAAATGCACATTGTCTGCCTTATAATCAAAGCGTGTTGAGTCCAGGGGATGGACATTGTCTGCATAATGTTCGGCAGTGCCGCTGTTTCCGCAAATAAAATATACCGGCCTTGGCTTTGTTTTATCGTTAACCCTTGCGTAAAAATGCTCATGTCCGCTTAAAACTGCGTCAACACCCCATTCGCTAAAAGGCCAGCGCATCTTTTTTGCACTGCCATGATGCCCCGAGGAATATGGTGGATGGTGAAAATAAACGAGTTTAAAAGGATGGCTATTTTTTTCGATCTCCGTTTTTACCCATTTTTTGGTTGAGGCTTTGCATATTTTTCCGAATGCCCCCGTATTAAGACTGTAAAACTGGATAGGCCCCCAACCAAATTCATAATTTTTCTCATCACCGGGCAGGGTAAAATAATTCAGGTAAGGCTTTAAAGCAGGAATAGAATAATTATCATGATTTCCGGGGCTGGGGAAAAACCGGTTCACTTTATCGCGGGTGGCTTTACCATTACATTGCTGGTCGGCAGGTGCATCGGGGTTATAAATGTAATCGCAGTAGTATTTACCTATGTGGTCGTTTATGGTAGATGCACTACCTAAAAAATAATTGTTGTCACCCGTGGTAATTATAAAGTCCGGGTTCCATGACTTTACCATTTTAGCAACAGAGTCTTCCTGCGGAGAATCGGATCCATAATCGCCGATCACAGCAAACGTAATAGAATCAGCCTTCACATCAACTGTTGATCCACTGCCTTTAACCGCAGTTTCATTGCCAGATGCAAGGCCCACCAAAAACATCGACAGAACAGACAAGTATTGAAGCATAGAAATTGTTTAACACGAAAATAAAATTTCCTCAGCTACGTTCCGTATTTTCTGTTTACCTGTTTTAAGACATTGTTGTATTATCACATTCGCCCATTACCTGTATCTTCAATTTGAAAATGCGTTCAGTGTTTAAATTTCCGGTCATCCTTACTCTTACTTTAATATTCCAGGTATCGCAAGCCCAATACTGCGGTAACTCGGGTAGTTTTCAATGTACACCTGTAAGTGTTTCTCCAAACCCCGGCTTTTATCCACCGGTTGATTCCTTCCCCGTTTTTGTAAACAATTATATTTCCACGGCTGCATTTCAATTCAGAAATTTCGACACCATTGTTTTTGGCAACGAATTACTGAATGTTCACGCCCTTACCTTTGATACTATAGATAATTTACCGCCGGGTCTTTGCTGGGCAACCGATCAACCAAGCAACACTTACGGAAATTCGCAAAATGGCTGCATTACAATAAATGGAACTCCCTGTGGGGCAACCGGTCAATACAAACTGCGCGTAATTGTAACGGTCGATATTGGAATCCCTGTTCAAACCGATGGCGGCCCCGGCGGACTGATATATTTTA
>JAQBNQ010000512.1 GCA_028288545.1 Bacteroidota bacterium | reverse complement strand
GTATTCACCTGCAAGGCAGAATACGAATACGGTAAGATCAAGTGACCCTGCACAGAACCAAAGAAGTACGAACCAGAATCAGTTTGCTCAAAGGCCACAACAGAATTCGCAACCGCAGAGAGAGAATGTTCAGGCACCAGTGCAAAGAGGGATTAACCCGCAACCTGTGCAGAGGCCGCAACAACAACAGTTCGCTCAACCACAAAGAGAAACTGCACAAGCGCCGCAGAGAAGCTTTAACCAGGCGCAGCCCGCCCAACTGAATAACTTCAGTCGTTCGGACAAGCCACAGCAATATGCTCAACCGCAAAGGCAGAATGTGCAGTCGCAGGCACCGCAAAGAAGCTTTAACCAAAGCCAGCCAGTGCAAAGGCCCGCTGAAAGAACCTTTGCTTCTGCTCAACGTGCTCCTCAACAAAATGTCCGGGCTTCCAGGCCTTCCGCTGGTGGAGGTTCGTTCAGAGCGGCAAGAAGATAATTCTGATCAATCCTAATAAACCCGAAAGGCGCTCACGTGAGCGCCTTTTCTTTTTTAATTGAATCATTGCTGCGTTTCAAAATTTATCATTTTGATAACACGCCTCTTTTTACTTTAGCCGTAAATCCTTACATGAATTTTTCACGAAAGAAATTTCTCCAGGCAGGAACACTTGGCGTTTTAGGTTCAGCCTTGTCACTTAAATCGGAGGCAGAACCACTTATTGTTTCGCCCAAGCGAAAACGGGTTTTACGCGTTGCGCACCTCACTGATATTCACGTTCAGCCTGCTTCGCCCGCGCCACATGGTTTTGCAGCGGCACTACATGCGGCACAAAATTTAGCTGATAAACCGGATATGATCTTCAGCACCGGCGATTGTATTATGGATTCCATGAGCACTCATAAGGATACCGTAGCTAAGGAATGGGAAGTATGGAATTCCACCCTGAAAAATGAAAACTCGCTGGAGATGGTTCATTGCATTGGCAACCATGATATATGGGGGATAACCATGCCACACGCCACCATTGTGCATGATAAGCATTACGGTAAGCAATGGGCGGTTGAAGAACTTAAATTAAAGCACCGCTATTATTCTTTTGATAAAAATGGTTGGCATTTTATAGTTCTTGATAGTACCTATCCGGTAACGTTCAGTTATATCGCTCAATTGGATGACGAGCAATTTGAATGGTTGAAGGATGATCTAAGCAAGGTTGCGCCTTCCACTTTTGTTTGTGTATTGAGCCACATTCCAATTATAGGGGTAAGCGTGTTTTTTGATGGGGCGAAGGTAAAAGGCAACTGCTGGCATGTATCCGGTTCGGATATGCATAGAGACGCTGCTAAGCTGAAAAATCTTTTCTACCAGCATAAAAATGTAAAGCTGTGTTTAAGCAGTCATATACATTTGGTAGATCAGTTAGAATACCTGGGCGTAAAATATCTATGTAACGGTGCCGTATGTGGTGCATGGTGGGCCGGCACCAACCAGGAATTTCCACCAGCCTTTGCTACTATCGATTTTTATGATGATGGCAGCAGCGAAAACGAGATTCATTATTATGATTGGAAGGCATAAAAAAAGGGACGCTCACCCCTGAGCGTCCCCTACTTCACATTACCCAAAACCCATCCACTTTCTAACTCTTGCTGACTTATTTCTTACGCCGCGTTTTCAACGTTTACACGCACAAAATTATCCGATTCATTTTATAAATTAAACCGATGTTTTCTATCATTGCATAGATTTCATCTATAACTATGAACCTTCAACAATTAGAATACATCATCGCGGTTGATAACTACCGGCATTTTGCAAAAGCAGCCGCAAAATGCCATGTAACCCAGCCCACTTTAAGTATGATGATATTTAAATTGGAAGACGAGTTAGGCGTAAAAATATTTGACCGGAAAAAGCAACCGGTTACCCCAACACGGGAGGGGGAAGAGATAATTAAAAGAGCCAAACGCATCATTGCCGAAACCAGCCGATTAACCGAGTTTGCAAAAGAGTTAAAAGGAGAAATTACGGGCGAGCTTCATTTGGGGGTTATACCAACCCTTGCTCCTTATTTATTACCCATGTTTTTAACCCCTTTTGCTGAAAAACATCCGCAGCTCAAAATTTTCATTAAGGAAATGGTAACCGATGAAATTATCGTCAAACTAAAAACGGGCGACCTGGATATTGGCTTGCTGGCTACTCCGTTAAACGAGCCTAAAATTGACGAGCACCATTTGTTTTACGAAGAACTTTTTGCCTACGCCTCGCAAAGTGAAAAACTACCCAAAAAGAAATATTTGCTGCCTAAAGAAATTGACCTGAACCATTTATGGTTGTTGGAGGAAGGTCATTGCCTGCGCAACCAGGTTTATAATTTATGCGAACTAAAAAAGCTGAAACTTGAAAGTGAAAACCTTCACTATGAAGCCGGCAGTATCGAAACGCTCATTAACATGATTGACCGACACCAGGGTATTACTATCATACCGCACCTCGCTATGTTGAATTTAAAACCTGCTCAAAAAAGAAACATCAGGGAGTTTGCCCGGCCCAAACCGGTTCGCGAAATTGCACTGGCGGTATCGAACAGTTTTCCGCGTAAAAAATTGCTGCAACAGTTAATGCATGAAATTAAAAGCAAAATAAGTTTTGAGGATGACGCCGGAAAAAAGAACGTGCTGGATATTTAGAATCTATTCCTTGGCGCAGCTTAGGTAACGTCAAGTTGCCGTTATACTCGGAGCCATTTTAATACGTTCTGTTTTTCAAAGTAATTATTTTGGTAAATGCTTGATTATGAGTGGCATAAGAAGCGTGTATCGCGCTTTTTTATCTAGCCCGTGTCGCAACTAAAAACAGCCAAAAACGGGCGCCATTTC
>JAQBNQ010000130.1 GCA_028288545.1 Bacteroidota bacterium | reverse complement strand
TTCGGGTAGATCCTGCAGGTATTGTATTTTACCGTTTAGTTGTATGTAATTGTTCTGCTGGTTAATTACAGTAGTGTTGGTTTCGGTGCCGGGTAGTTTAGTAACGGTGCCCACATACAATTTGGCGGCCCGCATATCGCCGTTTACGGCAGCCTTTATAACGCTTTCCATTACATTGGTTTTTGCGTACAGGTATTCTTTAAAATCATCGGTGGCGGCAAATTCTTTGAGGTGTTTTTGTACGGTGCTACGGCTAAGGCCTGTAGTGCGGGCAATTTCGGCCTTACCGGGCATTTTACCTTTGTGTTTAAGGGATGCGGCAATAGCATTACTTATTTTTTGGCGGTTGCTTTCGCGGATGTCGTCATTTACATCGGGTGAAACGATGTCCTCAATTTTTTCAACAAAAATATCCCAGTGTATATCCTTTTTCTCCGTAGCTAATTGAGTCAGGTATTTATAAAAGAGTTCCTTTTCGGGTGGAGTTAATATATCCAGGTCGGGTTTCTTAATTTTTTCAAGCAGCAACAGGGCTTCAAATTTTTGCAGGGCTTTGGGCGCTATTTTAAGTTTTGGCTGCTCTTCGGGTTCGTGTTGTTCCATTTGCTGTAGGGGCAAAGCACTATTGAGCAATTTTGCCAGGTGCCGGTAGGCGTTGTTGTTTGTTTGTGCTTTCATGGTTTGTAGTTTTAAATACAAAGATGAAGGCCCACTGCGCAAACAGTTTGCGTAGTGAAATAAAAATAAGGCGCATCACTTTTTAAATATGACTACCCCTCTTTTTTGTAATATGTATTTTGTATATAGCTGGTTGCCAATAAGTTGTGTGATTTTTGATCTTGGTTTCGCTTGTTTTAGATTTTGAAAAGTGACTACCCCCTAAAGTGACTACCCCCAAAGAATAGGCGAACATTGTCATCTTAACAGCCGCCCGGCAGACCCCCTAACCCCCTAAATGGGGAACCGCTACGCAAAAATACATCCAGTACACACGACTGTGTTTGGCTGTTGATAGCGGGCGCAGTGGAAATACCAAAAACCCTTTACTTCTTCTTCAATCCCGCTTCTATCATTCCCTTCAGCACTTTCAGGTCAACATCGGCCAGCTTATTTATGTATAGGCAACCCATGGCAGCTTTGTGCTTACCCAGCTTTTCGAGCGCAGCAGCGTGTTCTTCCACATAGGTACCAAAGTATACCGATAGGTTTGCTTTACGTGGTGCAAAGCCTATACGGAACCAGTCGGCTTCGCGGCCCGTTGCGGTGCTTTTGTGTCTTTTGAGACCGAAACCGATGAAGGAATTGCTCCATAGTACCGGTTCTTCCTTGCTGGCTTTCTTCATCATTTCCAGCAGCACAAAACTGTCTTCGCGCTTTTGTAAAGGGGTAATGGTATTGAGGAAATCTTCCACGTTTGCTGTGGTTGGTTTTGTCTTGTTCTCAGCCGGTTTTGTTTTCTTGTCAGCCATGTTTAAAGTATTAGGTGTTTAACTTTCAAGTTTAATAAATATACCTATTCCTTCCCGAATCGTACTAGGGGAAACCATATGATTTGTATCTTTGGTTTGCTTTAAGCCGCTGTGCGGCGGTAAACCCCTTTAGCAATGAAGAAAATTATAGCGATTCTAAGTTTTTTTGTACTCCAGACGAACCTGGTTGATGCGCAGCAATGGTTCCAGGATATGTATGATCCTAACGTGAACTTTTTTGTGGTTCAGCAGGAGTTTAATGATTGGTGGCAGTTGAATAAGGATAGTCTTCAAAGAGAAAATGGAGAGTCTGAGTTGGAAGGCAAGTGGGTGCTATATAAAAGATGGGAACACCAAATGCTGCCGGCAATGGCTGCCAGTAACGGAGTAAGGTTAGGAGATTTTGACAGCGCTGCATATTACTTTAACCGGCAAAGGAATCACGGCCCGGTTGAAAGAAGCAGTTCGGCATGGTCATATATTGGTCCGCAAGATGCTTTTCGCATTGGTAATATCAACTGCAAGGGCCACCTCAACTGCGTTCGCTTCGATCCTTTTAATTCCAATACGATTTTTGTAGGTGCACCTTCGGGCGGGTTGTGGAAATCGACCGATGCCGGGCAAACCTGGGTGTTGATGAACACTGATACCCTGGCGCAAATTGGAGTTACGGATATTGCTATTGACCCCACCAATAACCAAAACATTTACATAGCCACCGGCGATTATGCCAGCAATGCCTCTATCAGCATCGGCGTTTTAAAATCTACCAATGGCGGGGCAACCTGGAGCACCACGGGCCTTACCTGGACCACCACACAGGGTATAGAAATATCCCGCCTTATTATGCATCCTCAAAACCCAGACATATTGCTGGCAGCCACTAATAAAGGGATATACAGAACGGTTGACGGCGGAGTTAACTGGACCCATGTCTCTGCCTTTCAATCCATCAGAAGTATGGAATTCAGACCAGGCGATCCTGACGTAATTTATGCCTGTAGCAACCGGTTTTACAGGTCAACAGATGGAGGCACTACATGGAATGTTGTAACGAATGGATTACCAGCTACCAATATGGTGAACGCCCTGGCCATAGGAGTAACTCCTGCCGATACCGGTTGTGTCTATGTCCAGGCTTCGTCTTCGGCCGCATCAAGTACCGCCGGCTATAATTCCATTGCTGGTCTTTACCGGTCCGCGGATGGAGGAAGCACGTTCACTTTGCAATCAACACCTTCCCAACTTTTAACACAGGGCTCTTATGATCTAACGATTGGTGTTTCGCCTTTAAACAGCAACATCCTGGTTGTTGGTGCGGTAACCACTGCTTACTCTGATAACGGCGGGCTTAACTTTAAATACGCAACTGCTGTTGCCCATGCGGATCACCATGATATGCAGTTCGCTCCCGGGAGCGGCAGCGCAATCTATTCAGCCGA
>JAQBNQ010000124.1 GCA_028288545.1 Bacteroidota bacterium | reverse complement strand
TAAAGCCCCTGCGCTTTGCCAATTGCACAATCTGGTGATACCGGAATTCGTAGCGTCCTGGTCCATTTTCACCCGTATTATGTATGTATCGCATTTTGGAAAGAACGATTGAGTGTTGCATCCATTTCCAATTATCAAAATCTACATCGGGCGTATTATTGATATTCTCATTGATACCGGAATACATAAAAACCAGGCCGTTTTTATGTGGGCGCATCAGCAATTCAAAATAAAATTTGAAATAATTATACTCAATATTGTGACCTTCCATCGCCAGGGTAATAGTTTGAATCGGTTTACCCTGCAGTGAATCGTTAAACTGGTACGACAGCATTTGAGCCGGCGAGATTTTTGCCAGATAGGGCACACCAAGAGAAGTGGATTCACCAAGTACGTATAAGTACTGCTTACCATCATCAAAGAGTAACTGGTAAACCGGTGGCCAACAATATTCGATGAACCGAAATCCTGATTCAAGAAATACAAGAAGCGAAAATGGCAACGATATAAAAATTAAAAGTTTCCACTTTTTTTTCATAGCCCACTGATTTTCACACCGCGCAGTTTGCAAAAACGTTCCCAGTATTCGCTTTTTGATAAAGGGGTTTGAGGGGTATTACTTACATTGAATGAGAAGCTTATCCAGCAGAGTATTGCGATAACTGAGTAAGTGACTAATTTGTTTCTCTTCAATGCATAATTTATAAACACCATTAATGGGATTATCCATAAGGCATAAACAGATACAAAATTGCGATGGCCAATGCCGCCCCCAAAATCCTTATTTTGAAAAGCCAATGTTATAAACGCCTGAATGGAAATTGGCACTAATATTACAAAAAACAAAGGCTTATAGTTTTTGTATAGCAGATAAATACCCGGGAATGCCAGGAGAAAAATGGGGCTGTACATTAACCAACCTCTTTGATAACTAAGCAAGGCGTAAGATATCTGAAGATCAAGGCTGAAATAATCGCTTGGCTTGCGATAAAGACTTACAAACCAATGTCCGCTCACCAATTTCCAGTAAAGCAATTGTAAAAACAACATCACGGCTATAGGCATTATAAATGAAATGATACGTTTGTTTTTTACCAGGCTTATCGCAAATTCCGCTACTTTCCCTGGTTGCTTTGTAATAGGCGCAACAACATACCCCATCCCGATTAAGCCCAGTATCACTGCCACCGCCAGATTATAAACAGGCAAGTGCAGAAGCAATCCCCTCATTGTAATAAAATAGTTTCCATAGTGTGGATAGCCATGCGTTATAATACCTGCTTCACAAGTTAAAAGGAAATAAACGTAGTCAGTATGTACAATACCGGCGGATAAAACTGCAGCAATAAAAAAAGCGAATGCCCAGCCCATGTATAATTTCAATCTCTTTTTCTGAGCATTAATGTGTGGCAGTAGTTTTTCCCGTATTTGCCGATTCGTTGTACCCACCCACAGTAGCGGTATAAAAACACAGGCAGCTTCCATGGGCCGGCACAGAATTATCAGAGCCGTTATAAATCCGGCAATCATCCAACTCCGGTATTCTTTATCTACGGAGGCCTTATGTGTAAACCATATCAACATTGCGTATAAACAAAAAACGTACGAATGCGCCATGGTGGCAAGCGAGGAGGAATAAAAAAGGAAGTTGGTACCAAGGCCTATTATCAAAACCCCTAAAGCCGCAATGTTATCATTAAAGAATAGCAGCAGATTCTTTCTCATATAGTTCAACCCGATGCAACCAATTAATACACTCCATAAAGAAATTAAATACTGATAAGGAAAGCTGAACCCGTCTACTTTATAATGGCCGTATTTAGCCCAAAAGTGTGCTACGATAAAAGCGGGCAAATACATTATGCTCATCCCGGCGGTATAGCGCATTACTTGCCTTCCATTATCAAGCGGAAGTGTTTCTTCCCACGGAGTTCCGGGCGATGGATTATATTCTTCGCGTATCTGCGAAATGTTTTGGGGATCTAATATGTTATCATAAAAAATGGTCGGCAGGTACATGTAATATCCGCACGTATCATACGTCAATACCCTGGCTTCGATCGCAGGTTTCCGCGCCAGAAACACCGTAGCACAAAATACCAGGGCTAATACGGATTTTGAAAAAACGGACTTAAAGAAAAACTCAAAAAAATTGCGCACCGGGGCAGGCATTAATAACTGGGTTTATGGCAATGTAATAAACTACCCTGTTTTCTCAAAAAAGAAAGAAGTGAATACAATGCCCCCCGCCCGGAAAGAAACCTGATTTTTTCACGGTCGGGCGTTTCCACCAACCATGCGCATATCTTACTTGCCCATATCCCTGATATAATTATCCAGCGCAACAACAATAGTAGTTGCCTGGCCAAGCGGAGCCATCATATGCAGTTTAAGGCCTTTATCCAAAACCGCATCGGCAGTAGTTTTTCCATAGGCGCCAATTTTCAATTTGCCTTGTTCAAATTTTGGATAGTTGTGAAACAGGGAGTGAATACCCGTTGGGCTGAAAAGGATCATCATATCATATTTATGCGGATCAACCGAGTGCAGGTCAACCGGCTGGGTCCTGTACATCACACCTTCAATGTAGTTAAACCCGTTGGCCTGCATAAAAGCAGGTATTTCGTCCTTCTTTGTTTCGGCACATATATAAAGGAACCTGGTGGCGTCCTTATGTTTAATAAGCAGGGTGCGCAGTTCTTTATTATTATTCATGTCGCCAAAAAACACTTTGCGTTTTCTGTACTGCGTATATTTTTGAAGATAAAGCGCAATGGCCTCCGAGGTACAAAAGTACTTTGTCTCCTGGCTCATCTTTACGCGCAGCTCTTCGCATATTCTAAAAAAGTGGTCAATAGAGTTGCGGCTGGTAAAAATAATACCGCTGTAATCGTTCAGCGTTATTCGTTGCTTTCTGAAATCTTTGCCCGGTACACCTTCCACTTTTACAAATGGCACAAAAGTAAATTTCAGTTTATGGCGTATCTCCTGGTCATAGTACGGCGACCTGGGGCCCTCCGGTTGAGGTTGTGCTACTAAAACGTTTTTGATTTTTACTTTAGGATCTTTAGAGATCAGTTCCGCGTAGTTCCTTTCGGGGCGGTGAGGTATAATAATCTGAGGCTTGCTGGCTTTGGGCAAAAAAGAAGCAGTACTCTTTTCAGGTGATATCACATCAGCCTTCTTTTTAGGAGTACTGCTACTGTTGGATGTTTTGCTACCGGTAGCTCGCTTCTTGTTAGTTACGGGTTTTCTGGCAGCAGGTTTCTTTGACGCAGCTTTTTTAATTACTTTTTTTTTGCTGCTTTCTTAGCCGCTTTCTTAGCAGGCTTTTTAGCCGCTTTTTTAGCAGCCTTCTTTTTTGTTGCCATGGTTAATGAATTGTTTTGGTTAACAATTTAAACAGTAAAAATATCGGTGATATTTCCACAACACAAACGTACAGAAAAAAATGATACACACTGCTGTACATTAATTTGTATGCTGTGGATAACCCCCGCCACAGCAGCATTGCGAACAAGAAGATAACAATAAAAATTGTGATTGCAAAAATAAAATTGAAAATTTTTTCGGGCGCTGTATAAAAAATAAATAACGCCGGAAGTAGCGCCAATCCTAATGTTTTGCACACTGAAGTGAAATTAAAAATGTATTCATCACATGCATCATTCAGTTCAAACATAACACCGATGAGCTTTATTGTAATGATCTTTGAGAGATAAAAAAATGTGAATAAAATATTGATTAATAGTATTGCAGAAAAAGTATTTAGCGATGAAACATGAAAATAGTTGATCAGAATAAAATGTACGTACAAACTAAATGCAACAACAAAATTCAAATTCAACAGAAAAGATGAGAACGAAATTTCGCGCGATTGCGTTCTGAAAATCTGTTGCGATAGATTTTGATTCACTACAGATTGCAACAGGTCTTCCAGGTCTTTACTGAATGAAGTCTTCAGGTAAGTAAGTACTCCAAGCATCAGCATCAGCAAAATAAAAACCGCCACGCTCCTCTTTGCAGGGTTGTATTGCTCTATGTCGTTTACCACGGTTTTGTTTTCGGTACCCAGCAACAAGCCCTGCCCCGACACAGGCAGCAAACGGTTAATAGCATTGGTATCCACCACGTTTACCTGTGTAGACGAATCGGGGTTTTGAGAAATGGTGTCATGGGCAACCGCGAGGATTGCCCCTACATGCGGTTGCCCTTGCGATTGCAGAGATTGCCCTTGTGCCTGCGCCTGAACATTGCACAAAAAAAAGCATCCCATAAAAAGTGTGATAAGGAACTTACGGAGCAACTAAAAATAATTTACGTAGCCAAAATGAATCTTCGCCGATTTAAAAGTGATCTTGTTATCCAACTGCTTACCCATGGCGTAAGTGATTCCAAAAATTCCCGCCTTGGTTTCAATCGCCGCGCTTACACCAAATCCAAAAGGATAATCCAACATACCTTTCCGCCCGGGCGCATTGGCAACAAGGGCCGCGTTAAAGAACGAACTAAAGTAAGAGTTCTTTGAAAGCAGGAACCTGTATTCAATATTGCCCATAGCGTAATACGGTGTAAAGATAGACTGATCATCAAAACCGCGAAGCGAATTTATTCCACCAAGCCTGTATTTTTCATTTTGAAAAATGGTGTGGCTGAAAAAGTATTTGCCATCAAACGAAGTTTTAATAGTGTGCCGCGCCGCCAGCTTCCAGTATTTTTCAATAGCAAGTCCCACCCTAAACTCAAACGCCTTTAAGCGAACTGTATCATACAGGTAACTGAAATACCTGCCGTCTGCTTCATCGTACAGGTTGATGATGGTGTTGTTTTTCTTTATCACCTTAACACCTGCCCCACCATTAACCGTTAACGAGTAACCCGATGTTGGGTTAAAACGGTAATCCAGTTTTTGTGTAAAGTACTCCAGCGAAAATTCGTTACTGCTTAAGTCAATGTTTTGAGGCAGGGTTCTGTTCAATATAATATAGGTAGTGTCTACATTAGTAATGATGGTGGTTTTCTGTTTTAGCGAAGCACGTAAGTAATCGCTGCCCGCCAACTGGTATTGAATTCCGTAATCACCGTTTATGTCAACGTAAGTAGTGTCGGCTTTGTAAAGATCAAAGTTGGCATTTATGC
>JAQBNQ010000431.1 GCA_028288545.1 Bacteroidota bacterium | reverse complement strand
TATGATCACCGCCCTTGAGTCATGGAAGCATGGCACTATCCCTCCAAACCCGCAGGCATGGCTTTACCGCGCTGCTAAAAACAAGGCCATTGATGTCATCAGGCGCAAAAAAGTAAAACATAAAATTGACCACGAACTCACCGCCCTGCTAAGTTCAGAATACTCGCTCGCTTTTACCATTCATGAATTGTTTACTGAAAACGAAATAAAAGACAGCCAGCTACGCATGATGTTTGCCTGCTGCCATCCAACAGTATCTTACGAAGCACAGGTAACCTTAATGCTAAAAACTTTGTGCGGTTTAAGTGTGCGAGAAATTGCTGATGCATTTTTAACGGGTGAGGACACTATTCAAAAGCGCCTGTTTCGCACCAAGGAAAAATTCCGCGCCGAAAATATTTCGCTCGCCTATCCTGGTGCTGAAGCAATGAGCGAAAGAATAGAAGCTGTTTTAAAAACCTTATACCTGCTATTTAACGAAGGCTATAATTCATCACACAGTCAAAAGCTAATACGCGAAGACCTTTGCGAAGAAGCCATGCGCCTTACCTTCCTGCTTACCGAAAACGAAAAAACCGATCTGCCACAAACCAATGCACTGCTCGCCCTAATGTGTTTTCATGCCTCGCGATTTGAAACCAGAATGGACGAAAACGATTTTATAGTCCTGCTAAAAGACCAGGACCGGAAAAAGTGGAACCAGTTTTTAATACAGCAAGGCAATATGTATCTCAATCGCGCAGCCTCGGGCAATGCCATACATGATTTTCACATCGAAGCTGCTATAGCTTCCATACACTCCAACGCAGCAACTTATGAAGCTACCGATTGGAAAACCATTTTAAAACTTTATGACACCCTGCTGCAACGAACCGACAACCCCGTGGTTTCCCTCAATCGTTGCATAGTAATAGGGGAAGCCGAAGGCTATGACAAAGCAATTGACGCCTTAAAAAATCTCAAAAACTTCGAAAACAACCGCCACTACAATACCGCGTTGGGTGAAATGTATTTTCGCGCCGGAAAAAAGTCCCAAGCCCTAAGCTACTTCGATACAGCCCTGGCCCTTACCACTTCTAATGCCGAAAAGGATTTAATAAAAAGAAAAATCGGAGCCTGCATTTAATGTCCCTCTTTGGAGAGGGACGATGAGTTCCGGAGTTTAGCTCTGGAATTCATCAGGGAGAGGACGGCCATCTAATCCATAAGCGCCGCTAATCTGATTACGGCTTATCCCTCCCAATAAATCGCCCCTTACCAAGTAAAAACTCAATAGCCCTCGCCACGTTTTTCACAACTGTTTCTTCACTTTTTAAATTAGCTATATACCGAACAATTTCCTTTTTTAACGATGGACTTAGTGTTTCAAAAATCTCCCTTGCACGTTTATTTTTCTTTAGGGCTTTTGAAAATTCAGGATGAATTGGAATCGTTCTTTCAATCGGGTCAAATTCTATACTTACAGCAATCATATCTCCTACATCCTTTTTTGCCGCTTTGCGCATGGGAGTATTCAAATAAAGCCGCCATTTACCACTATACTTTACCAATGTTTGAATGAAAGGATATCCATCCAATTTTCCTCTTACCGGTATCGCACCTCTTTCCTTACCGGCTTGTTTAAATATTGCTTTCAATACCGCCGCAGGAAGCAGCACATAAGGATTTACTCCGATGATGTAGATCCTGGCATTAAAAGATAACATGCTTAAAGATGTGAAATAATTTTTTTAGGAGAACCCGTTGAAAATATTACCGCTTTATCGCAGCATTCATGTTTAACTTCTCAATAATCGTTGTGTCATCAGGCGTAATTACAATATTATTGTTTTGTTTGGTTACAATAAGTACCCGGTTCCTTCTTTGCGTGGCATAAAACGTGGCATTACCTATTTTTGGAATGTCATACGCCCCATAATATCCGAAAAACCCGCCAGTGCCATTTGTCCTCATCGTGCCCTCCATTTCAACGGGCGTAATCGTCCTGGCATTTCGAATATCGCTAAGTTTAATTTTTTTGTTACCAGATAGGATTACAACGGTTAGATTTTCCTTGTCGACAAAGTAACATTTCGGAGCATTTCGGTACTCAAGGCCTTGTAAAACAAAAAATAAAAGAATCGGAGTACTAATCAGAATCGCTACTTTGTTACCCCTCCCAATTATTAATTTCCTTATAGTGAAATAACCAACTACCCCAAATATAATAAATACCGCAAGGGTTATTGCTACGGTGGTACTGTCAAGAGAGGCTTTATATTCCACAGTTTATATTTTGATTTGGCGTCGAATCTTTCGGATTATAGTTCACAAGTATTCGTCAATTGTTCCGCTGAACAATCTGAAACTTCGTATGAAAGTAGGAAATTGTTATTTTCTGAAAGCCAAATTACAATTCAAACATTTATTTTGCCCAATAAATTATATAATATATTTTAGCCCTTATTAATTATTTAACCACCCAAAAACCAAAACATGAAAAAATTAGTTCTGTTGATGGCTATGATAGCTTTAGTAGCTGCTACTTATGCAGGCACCACTTTGCGTTATTATAACAAAGACTCTAAAGACCACGAATTTAAGGTTACAACCTGCGGAAATCACACTGAAGTAAAATTCAGCCACAGCACTACTTCATCGGTAACCATACAAGGTTGCAGCGATGCAGTTATTATGACTGAAAAAGGCGAAGTGAAAGTAAAAGACGGCGACAAAGTTATCATCAGCGATGGCGTTGTAAAAGTTGTGGATAGCTTATAAGCTGGAATAAAATGTCTCCCGCTGGCGGGAGAAGATTGATTTCGTTACGAAGTAAAAGAAATCAATAAGAGGGCGGAAAGGCACTTAAATTAAAAGGACAACTTTTTTGCACAGTTGTCTTTCCACCTCCGTCCCGATAAATTGCGATTACGCAATTTATCGGGACACCTCCGCCAGCGGAGGACATTCCGATTTAGCTAAAATTCCGTATTATTAAGATCTAAAACCAACAACTATGGGACTATTTGATATGTTCAAAAAAAGTGACAAGAAGATGACCTTGGAAGAAGCGGATGCTGTGAACAAAAAATTTACCAGCGAAAACCCGGTTCCAACAAGTGACGAAAACGGACAAATGCGCAAAGCTGCAGGTTTATTGAGCAGCCAAAAATTTCAGGAGTCGCTGGATATTTTTAAGCAGCTGGCCAATGATTACCCTGGCAATAGCGCACTTTATTTAAGCCAGGTAGGAGTTAATTATTACTTCCTCAACGACTTCGAAAACGCGCTGGACTATTATACACAGGCCCTTAATAAGGGTTTTGATAAAGGCATGAGCGACGATAACATTTGGGAAGCCTGCGAAGCACTTTACAACAAAGCCGGCGACAAATCTTATCTTCAAAAATACCTGTCACTGTTGCCAGGTGGAAATCATACCAAAGACGCCAACAAGCTTTTAGCAAAGTAGCCTGATGAACAGGTTTACTGGCTCATGAGGGTAGATAGATAATTATTATTGTTTCATTATTTCTTCAAGATAATCCAACCCTTGCCTCGCGTTTTTCCGGGGTTTTAAGGTCACATAAAATACATCCTGGTGTATTCCGTTATATTGATAGATGAGCAACAAATGTTTTCGTTTTATTTTAAACTCAATGGCATAGTGCAATGTTCCGAACAACCTGCATGTTAAAGTATCCAGGATGTTCAGACGGGTGTCACCCCTGGCCAAACTTCTTTCATCGCGGTGTAAGTTACGGGCAACAAAACCGTCCACATCCTTTGTAGAAACCGGTATCCATGCAACTTTACCTATTTTACTTTTAAAACACCAAATGGAAACAGGTTTTGCCCCTTTAAATGATTTTACCGAAATAGAGGTATCGGTAAACCGGTATTTGCTGATAGTATCAGGTCGTGATGTTTGAGACGGCCAATCCATGCCATCAGGAATAGACTTTCCTACACCATGCGATTGTGCGAACGTGTGAATACTTATCAACCACAGCCCAAAAAAGAAGGCCACTGTTTTCAAAAACCGGAATTTACGCCACATAAAAAGGATTAGGAATATTTTGTTCAAGCACCACTAATTGGTTCTTCCCATTACCTTCAAATTGAAAGGCGAATAATAATTCGACTTTAATTTTCAATTCCTGTTCGGAAATAGTCTGAAACTCTATCGCTTTTAAATAAACCGGGTTATGTGAATGAAACAAATAAATACTTTCATCAAAATCATCCCTTTCAAATTCTCTCCGACCCCCTTTTAAATCCTCTTCATCAAGCCCGAAAGGGCTAAATACAAAACCATCGGAATCAGCGACTTCTCCCTCGTATAAAAATGGTTCGATATTGATGCCGAGATTAAAAAAAGACTTTATGCCGAAAGGAGCACCTGATACATCATCCTTCCACAAAACAATGCTCATTGACAGGTCCTGCGCAGATGTATATTCCTTCATGATATCATCGGTTTAATTGCTTATTGCGTTTTTAAATAAAGTTCAGCGAACCTTTACCAGCTATAGCCAGACCAATTTACGAAAATCGGGACATTTTGTAACGTTTTGGACTATCACCTAATCTAATAAAGTAACCGAACGATTGATAGGCTTGTGGTACGGTTTTGAAAGAGAAACTATTGGGCAATATTTTTTGTTTTAAAATATCACTTTCAATTCTATAAAATCAAATGCCTGATAAAATGAATAAAAGAGCGTCAGCAAACCTGGACCCCTCCGATACGGAAATCATTCAAAAAATACTGAATGGCGAAAAATTGCTTTTTGAACTATTGATGCGCAGAACCAACAGTGCCCTATATAAAGTAGGCCGTTCCTATGGATTTGGACATGAAGATATTGAAGACCTGATGCAGGACACACATGTAACTGCTTATATGAATCTTTCAAAATTTGAAAACCGCTCACAATATAAAACCTGGGTCATTAAAATAATGCTGAACAAGTGTCTTTATAAAATGAGCAAAATGGAACATAAAAACAGGTTAAACGATATTGAAAAAATAAAAGAAAATGCCCAACCCATGTTTACCACTTCTATAAATAATGATACGGAAAAGCAGGTATTGAACCACGAGTTATCAAACGCTTTGGAAAAGAGCATTGAGGCAATTCCGCTTGAATACAGAACCGTTTTTATACTGCGCGAAAAGGAAGGATTAAGCATTACAGAAACGGCCGGCGTGTTGGATATCACGGAATCAAATGTAAAGGTGAGGCTGAACCGCGCTAAGGTGATGCTCCGGCAAAAAATTGAAGATCATTACGCAAATGTGCCCGTGTATGAATTTAACCTGGTGTATTGCGATAAAATTGTAAATAATGTTTTGAGCCAGTTGGAAAAGGAGGAATGAAACTGTTGAAAAAGATAATGATCGTCATTTTACTTATACCGTTTATCCTCATCTCCGGCTATTGGGCAATAGCCCTTATAAAATTGATACTTAAAGATGAAATAAGTTGATCCGCAACAATTATCTCTTCTACTTCTAAGCATAAGCTTTTAAATAATAATCCATTATAATAAAAATGCCCGACTAGCATGTGCATAGTCGGGCATTTTTTATATTCCGTTTGATGGAGGAGTATTTATGCTGCTTTTAACTTCGCAACGTTGGTCTTCTCCAACTTCGACTCAACAAATTCGCGGGTTACAATGAATTCTTTGATACTTGTATCTGAAGGAAGATCAAACATGGCATCTGTCATCAAAGCCTCACATATTGAGCGTAACCCCCGGGCGCCTAACTTATATTCAAGCGCCTTTGCAATAACAAACTCAATAGCATCATCTTCAAACGTAAGTTGAATGCCATCTGCCTTAAATATCTTCTTGTATTGTTTCAATAATGCGTTCTTTGGTTCTGTAAGTATCGATCTTAAAGCTTCAATATCGAGTGGATTAAGGTGAACCAGCACCGGTAAACGGCCAATCAATTCCGGTATCAAACCAAAAGTTCGTAAGTCAAGCGGCGATATGTGCGAAAGGAAATTCTCTTTATTCACCTTATCCTTATCATCACCTTTCTTAAACCCAACTTTAGCCTGGTTCATGCGCGATGCTATCACTTTGTCAATCCCCTCAAAAGCTCCGCCGCAAATAAACAATATGTTCGATGTATCCACCTTTACCATTTTCTGCTCGGGGTGTTTACGTCCTCCTTGTGGTGGAACCAGCACTTCGCTTCCTTCCAGCAACTTAAGCATGGCTTGTTGCACACCTTCACCGCTTACATCGCGTGTAATAGAAGGATTATCGCCTTTGCGGGCTATCTTATCAATTTCGTCGATGTAAATGATACCGTGTTGTGCTGCGGTTACGTCATAGTTGCAGACCTGCAACAAACGCGAGAGAATGCTCTCCACATCTTCTCCTACATATCCGGCCTCGGTAAATACCGTAGCATCTACAATAGCAAACGGAACGTTCAAAAATTTAGCAATGGTTCTTGCCAAAAGTGTTTTTCCGGTACCGGTTTGGCCAACCATTAAAATGTTGCTTTTTTCAATCTCCACCTCATCGTTCTTAGACTGGTTCAATCTTTTGTAATGGTTATAAACCGCAACGGCAATATATTTTTTCGCCTCATCCTGGCCAATAACATAGCCATCCAAAAACTTCTTTATATCGCGTGGTTTTACAGCACTAGGTAAGTTGAACTGAAACTTTTTATGCTTCTGAAATAACTCTTCATCAATGATCTGCTGCGCCTGGTTAACACAGTTTTCGCAAATATGACCTTCAATACCTGATATCAGTATCTGCGTTTCCTTCTTCTTTCTTCCACAAAATGAACAACTCGGTTCGGCTTCTTTTTTCATAAAATCCTGTCTTTACAAGTTACGATACGTAAAATACATAAAAATGTTGTGCCCGAGGCGATTATTCTTTTTTGCTTGTACGCAGTAAAACTTCGTCAATCATACCGTAATCTTTGGCTTCCTGGGCTCTCATCCAGTAATCGCGGTCGCTGTCTATAGATACCTTTTCCTTGCTTTGACCCGAATGTTCACTGATAATAGTGTACAATTCGTCCTTCAGCTTCCTTATCTCATTCACCGAAATTTCGATTTCGCTGGCTTTTCCGCCAATACCGCCAAGAGGCTGATGAATCATCACACGGGCATGTTTCAAAGCCGTACGTTTGCCTTTTTTACCTGCACATAAAAGCACCGCGGCCATAGAAGCCGCCATACCAGTACAGATAGTTGCCACATCCATTGATACGTATTGCATGGTATCATAGATACCTAAACCAGAATAAACCTCACCTCCGGGGCTATGGATATATATCTGCACATCGCTGCGCGAGTCGCTGCTTTCCAAAAACAATAGTTGCGCCTGTATAATGGCGGCGATATAATCGTCAATAGGGGTACCAAGGAAAATGATACGATCCATCATTAACCGCGAAAACACATCCACCTCTCTAACAGGCATCTGGCGCTCTTCAATTACCGTTCGGGTAAGGTTTTGAACCTTGCCACCACTGTAAACCTTATTTACGTAGTTATCTAAATGCATACTGCTAATGCCGTGATGCTTTACTGCATATTTCTTAAAATCCTGTGCTTCTTTAATGTTCATGTTGTTTTTATTTCGGTTCTAAAATGAAGTTGTTTTCTCAAATAAACAAACTGAAGTTATAGACGACAAAGCGGGGCTTGTATTTTAGTTTCTATTAAATCGCTTAACATTGGTCAAATCTTAGCTAATAGAACACTTAATTGCCTGTTTTATAGCCAAAAAGGTTAAAACAAATATTACCCTAAACGGTTCACTTAAACCCGAAATAAACAGTGGTAGAACAAGTATTATCGCCAGCAGGTCATTACTAGCATGAAAAATGCTGTTTTGCGCCCTGCGAATTCACCCATATATAAATGGTTTTACATTTTTTTGGCAATGCTGGTTCTCCCCTTTTGCCAAAATTGGCACAGCATTCGCAAATGTTAATTACTCTGCTTATTATTACGGCAGTTAAAGAAAAAACCCACAATGAAAAAAATATCATTTGTAATGCTGGTATTTATACTGGCGTCATGTACAAGGCATAACCTTAATTATCAAAGCAGCCAGAACAGTGGCTACCAAAACGACAACTACCCCGCACCGCAAAGTGCTCCCGCGCCGCAAAACAATGGCAATCAATCTTATAATTCAAATCAGCAAAGCCCGCAAAATAACTACGACCAGGCACCTGCAGGTGGACAAACTTATGTTAACACCAATGCTGACGGCCAAACCCGTAACGACTATTACCCAACCCAGCAGGTTAATTACAATCAACCTACTTATCAAACTTTTTATGATGAGTTAGGTCCTTACGGCCATTGGGTAAATTATGGCAGTTATGGCAATGTGTGGGTACCAAATGCGGGGCCCGGCTTTTCGCCCTACTGCACTAATGGCCATTGGGTTTATACTGAATATGGCTGGACCTGGGTATCAAACTATAGCTGGGGTTGGGCACCATTTCACTACGGCCGTTGGATGAACGACGAAATGTATGGATGGCTGTGGGTACCCGGTAACCAATGGGCACCGGCATGGGTAACCTGGGGACAATACGGCAATTACTACGGATGGGCTCCGATAGGCCCTGGAATTAATCCTTACGAAGGTTACCGCCCTCCGGTTAGATGCTGGACCTTTGTGCCGCAACAGCATATTACGCAGGTAAACGTTTATAATTACCGCGTGGATAATGTTACCGTGGTTAACAACAACGTAAATAATATCACCGTAATAAGCAACCAGGAAAAATATGGTCAGCACAGTTACTATAGCGGGCCTCACACTACCGATGTGGAAAGAGCCACTGGCTCAAGAGTAACCGTCGCCACCGTTAATGAAACAAACAAGCCCGTTACAAATAACTCCACCGTCAACTCAAACCGTATTGATGTTTACCGCCCTGCAATTAATACCGAGGCTAAGGCGGCCCCTGTAAAAACGGTGCCTATCAACAATATCAGGCCTGTGCAAACTACCAGGATGCAAAATAACCCTGCTAACCCAAGTAGTAACAAGCAAACTACCCCGGTAAATCCAAGGACTGCTGAGCCGGTAAAAGAACAACCTGTGCAACATCAGCAGCCCGTACAAAGGGAGCAACCAGTACAAAGGGAACAGCCGGTACAAAGAGAACAACCGGTGCAACGGGAACAGCCTGTACAACGTGAGCAACCGGTTCAAAGAGAGCAGCCGGTGCAGCGTGAACAGCCGGTGCAAAGAGATCGCCCAGTTCAAAGGGAGCAACCTGTGCAGAGAGAACAGCCGGTACAACGCGAACAACCGGTGCAGAGAGGACAACCAGCACAACGGGATCAACCTGTGCAAAGAGATCAACCGAATAATAATCAAAGGCCAAATAATAACAGCAGGCCACAACAGGTTCAACCAAACAGGCAACCAGCGCGTCAACAAGCGCCAAGAAACGTGCCTGCTACTAACAAACCTGAAAAGAAAAAATAAAGGGCTTTCGCCTTCTTATTTTATCATTCTGATACTTACAATTCGTACTTCCTTTTTAGGGCGGTCGTTTTTGTCGGTACTCACAACAGCTATTTTATCTACTACATCCATACCTTCCAGCACTTCACCAAAAACGGTATAGCGCCAGTCAAGATGGGGTAATCCGCCGATGGTGCGGTACACTTGCTTATGTGGTTCAGGAATGTCATACGTGGATTGCTTTTTTGCTTTGATAAAAGTTGAATCGTTAGCAATTTTTCCCTGGACGATGTAAAACTGGCAGGCCGAAGAAGCCTTTGTAGGGTTTTCATCACGCGCCATGCCCAATGCTCCACGTTTGTGGTAGTATCTGTCTGGAAATCGCTCTGCAGGAATTGTATAGCTCAGGTCACTATCGCCTAGCAAAACAGTATCATTTGCATATTTAGAATAAGGATCGCCCGCCTGTATAACAAACTTATTGATGACCCTGTGAAACAACAGCGAATCGTAATAATGCGCATTTGCCAGCTTCATAAAGTTATCGCGGTGTTTAGGCGTACCATCGTAAAGCATAACTACTATAGTGCCGTAATTGGTGATGATTTTTGCCTGGTGGGTTTGTGCTTGGGTAAAACCACATAACAAAATCAACAAGCCTGTAAATTTGAATTTCATACCAGCTATTTTATGTTTGAATGTACATAAAAGATTTTCGACCGGTAAATACTACCGACCTGCCTGTACCGGAAAACATTATTTTCGCCGCTGCAAATGCAATACTTCCAAACTGCTATAGGAACCGATATTTCAACGGCCAAACAATTTCTCGAATCAGGCGAGGTTGCAGGTATTCCTACCGAAACGGTGTATGGCTTGGCAGGGAATGCTTTAAATGAAGAAGCAGTTCTTAAAATTTTTTCAGCCAAAGGGAGGCCACACTTCGATCCGCTTATTGTACATACCTTTTCGAAGGAGGAGATCAAAAAGTATGTAGAGGACATACCGGCAAAGGCAGAATTACTGATTGACAAATTTATGCCCGGCCCGCTGACCATTTTATTACGGAAGAAAAAGATCATTCCCGATTTGGTAACATCCGGCCTCGATTCGGTGGCCATCCGGATTCCAGACCATCCCTTAACATTACAATTACTTCAACAACTTGCTTTTCCGTTGGCGGCCCCCAGCGCTAACCCTTTCGGGTATATCAGCCCAACTACTGCACAACATGTGTTCGATCAACTTCATGGCAAAATACCCTACATATTGGATGGAGGTCCTTCACCGGTTGGTCTCGAGTCGACCATTATAGGCTTTGAAAATGGCGAACCCGTCGTTTATCGTCTTGGAGGTTTAATGTTAGAGGAAATTGAAAAAGTAATTGGAAAGGTGACCATCAATCTGAACGAAAGCTCCGACCCAAAATCGCCGGGAATGTTGAAGAGCCACTATGCCCCAAAAACAAGTTTAAAAATCCTTGAGCCCGGCAATTTTGTACCTGATGAATTTCAGAAACTAAAAATAGGTGCCATAGGATTTGATAAATACGTAGAAGGAGTAGATACGCGCAACCAGGTTCTGCTTTCACCGGAGGGTAATTTAAATGAAGCGGCCAAAAATCTTTTTTCTGCCATGCGAAAACTGGATACCTCCGAGCTTGATATTATACTCGCTATAAAA
>JAQBNQ010000103.1 GCA_028288545.1 Bacteroidota bacterium | reverse complement strand
CTTATTTTACCAGTTATGCTTCCCCTCCCTTTGTCCTTGTAATCCGCAGGATTGGCAATTTGATCCAATCCATTATTGCTAAAATTTAATGTGGTGCCCAACATATCCGCATCTGTAGTGTGACAATGAAGGCAATCGCCTTTGGTTTGATCGTTCATTAAAACATATCCGGCATATTCTTCGTCGGTAAACGTACCGTGTCCGCTCAACACCATATCATACTTAGAGTTACTGGAAATTAATGTTCTTAAAAATTGACCAATCGCTGAAGCGATCTGACCACTATCAATCTGCCCGGTATCGAAAACCTTTGCGAACATACTTTTATAACGTGCATTTTTATTCAACCTCTCTACTGCAACAGGCAATTGTAAATTCATTTCACTGACCTCTTTTAGCGGGTGAAAAACCTGTTCTTCAATAGAGGGAGCTCTTCCATCCCAAAACAAAGAGGGATACCATGCCAGGTTAAACAGTGCCATCGTATTTCGCTTCATTGAAATCCCGTTTCTACCCCTGCTAAGTTGCAGTGCAGAGTCACTGAAAGCAAATTTTTGTCTGTGACAATTGGAACACGACATATCACTATCCATGCTCAATATCGGATCATAAAACAGGTACCTGCCCAGATTGGCTCCTTCAATTGTAACGGGGTTGTTTTTGGCCACAGGCATTTTGGGAAACAGCCTAAGTTCGGGGAACCTGTACACTGTGTTGCCTACCCAGCGCAAACTAAGTAAGAAAACCATGACGAGCGCGAAAATGAAACGATAGCGATGCATTGCCCAGGGACTAATTCCTTTTAACAATAATCGGAATCGTCTCGGATTTGATATTGGTTTTTACCTTTAAGTAATAAACTCCTTCGGCGTATTCAGCCATGTTAAACCAAAATTTTGTTGGAATATTGGTCCACTCCCGAATTATCTTTCCATCAGTGCCTATCAACTTCATGTTTTCAATGATATGAAAATCCATTATTTTTTGAATCTCAACGTTTACAATATCCTTAGTGGGATTAGGATAAACATTAAAATAGTCCTTAGTTACCTCCTTAACCGGATGCATCAGGTCCATATGCACAACCATGTTATCGATGAGCCAACCTTCTTTAGGATTAGTGACTGAATCTGATTTAAAGGTAAAACGGAAATACGCACTATCATGGTATCCTAACCATGACATTTCAAAACACATCCAAATATCCCTCCAGGTGGTATCTGTTCCGGAAAAGGCATATTCACCCGATAACAACGTATCTTTATTAGCGGATTGGAAACCATAGAAATTATAAACATGGGGATCATTAAAAACATTATGCCAGGTGGTCCCAGTGTCTACGGAATACTCTATCACTCCACCCGAGTGGTGTAAATCCATGTCTAGCTTTTGCTTCCATTGAACCGCCAAAACACCGAAGCTATAGACCGGAACAACTTTAAAAGAAAACCGGGAAGTATTATTAGGTGGGCAAACATTAATAGTATCGGTAACAAGAGCATTTGGAATAGTAGCAGCTCTATTAAAAATGGCTTTTTGAGGTCTTCCGATTTGCCAGATATTAGCACTATCCGTATCCATTTGTATAAGCAGCGAGCGCCAGGCGGTAGTATCCGCGCCATCGAAATACTGATATAGCTGCTGGGCGGTAGTAGAGCCCGTAATCAGAATCATTAAAGTACCAATAAGGTAAATTTTTTTCATACGCTTTATTTTTTAGATACTAAAGATGACTCATTGATTTATACAGTTTGTCATTTTTCTGTCATCTTTCACATATGTTCATAATTATTATAAAATCATTCAATGTTTACTTTTGAGACTATTAAACATATCATTCATAGACTCTTGCCTTCTGCGATAGTTGTTGAAGAAAAAGGACAAGCCAGCGCTTTTTACACTCCCGGAGCCCCCAAATGCAGAGTAATAATCTTATCCTTCTGATCATCTACCGAAATTGAGATGTTGGCAATTTTGGGAAGGATGTAAGGTGCCAGGCGCAAACAGAAATCAAGTTTCTCGCGGGTGTCGAGTTCGGCGATGTATTTTGGGAAGTTGCGTATTTCAGTGTCGAATACTTCGGCTAAAAACTGACGGGTTTTGATAGTGATTTTGTTGCAGCTACCTTTACGGCGGCCACCGGTTTTTTGACGTTTTTCCATGGGATGGGGGGATTGGGTTACAAGGCTAATGGGGTATTGGGCTAGTGGGTTATTAGGCTAATGGGATATTGGGATATTGGGCTAGGTTATTGGGCTAGTTGCTAGCTGGATATTTGCGGCGGAGTACAAAAGGCCTGGGCGCCTTTGTGGACACAAAAATACGGTTTATTCTTTAATTTGAATATTTTTTGAGAAAATATTTTTGGGTGTCAAAAAATTTCTAATTCTCTATTTTAGAGAAAAACACATTAGTTTTGTTTACTATTTAAATACGTAGGTGGCTGGTTTTCAGAATTTTTCGGCAGCCTATCCGTTTTGGAAATTTTCTATTTATGTCTAAAATAGAAAAATGGTATTTGGGCTGCGCTCCTTTCCACTGTGTTAAAAACGTTTCGTATTTTCAGCGCAAAATAAAGACCCAATGCTCAAAAAATTTTTGAAGAGATTACTGAAGGCCATCGGCATTTTGTTGCTGTTATTGATAGTGCTTATTATTACCATTCCGCTGATATTTAAGAAGCAGATAAACGAAAAGGTAAAATCCGAAATAAACGAGCAGTTGAATGCAAAGGTTGACTACGGCGATTTTAGTATTTCGCTGCTGAGCAGTTTTCCCAATTTCAGTTTTTCGCTCAACGATCTTTCGGTGGTGGGCATTGATTCGTTTAAGGGCGATACACTGGCTTACGTCAAAAATTTCAATTTTACTATTGACCTGATGAGCGTTATTAAAGGCGACAAATACAAGTTGCTGGCCATTAACATTACCGACCCTGATGTAAACGCCGAAGTAAATTATGATGGCAAAGCAAACTGGGATATTGTAAAATCGAAAGGCGCTGCATCATCCGGTGAACCTGCAGCTAAAGAGAGTTCAAACTTTTCGTTGGAGATAAAGAAGTATAAAATTACCAACGCCAATATCAGCTACGATGATAAAAAAGGCAACATGTTTGCCGATATAAAAGACTTTAATTTTGAAGGCAGCGGCGATGTTACCAGCGATGTTTATGATTTTAAGACCATCACAAAAATTGCCGAACTAACTTTTAAAAGCGGCTCCGTGGCCTACTTAAGCAAAGCCAAGTTGGGCGCCGATATTAATATTGCGGTAGATACCAAAAACAACAAGTACACTTTTAAGGAGAACGATATTAGCCTGAACAATTTGAAGTTGCAGTTTGATGGCTATGCAGCTACTCCGCCGAGCGGAACAAACCTGGATGTAACTTTTAAATCGAAAGAAACTGAATTCAAGAGTATTTTATCGCTGATACCTGCAGTTTACAAAAAGGATTTTGACAAAATAAAAACTTCGGGTAGCCTTGCCTTGAGCGGCAAAGTAAAAGGAACTTACAAGGGCGATAATTATCCTTCGTTTAACCTGAATCTTAAAGTGGATAACGGAATGTTCCAATATCCGGATCTGCCAGTGCCGGTAAAAAATATTTATATAGCTACTGAGGTAAGCAAACCGCAGGGAGGATTGGATTTAACGGTGATTGATATTTCTAAACTGCACATGGAAGCTGCCGGTGATCCGATAGATGCTGTTATTGGAGTAAAGACTCCCATCAGCGATCCTGATGTAAAAGCTTATATAAGCGGCAAGTTAGATTTGGCCAATGTGCCAAAATTTTACCCGGTTGAAGGGATGAAAAACCTTTCGGGTTTGTTCCTGGCAAAAGTGAATTTTAAAGGAAAGAAAAGCGACGTTGACAAAAAGAATTATAAAGCCATTGATGCTTCGGGTACGGTAAAAGTTTCTGGACTTGTTTACGATAGCAAGGATATACCTATGCCGGTTAAAATAACTGATCTTGAACTTACGTTTAATCCGCAGGATGTTGCGCTGAATAACCTAACTGCTATTTTAGGCAAGAGCGATTTACGCGCAGATGGAAGACTGGAAAACTTTATGGCTTACTTTTTTGGCAAAGGCGATTTGGCCGGAGTGCTTAACTTAAGGTCGAATGTATTTGACGCTAACGAGTGGTTGCAAAAAGATAAAAATGCTCCTGCACCTGCCGCAAAAACAGCTGCTAAGGTTGACACTGCTAAAACACAATTCTTTAAAGTACCTGCGCATATCGACTTTACTGCCAACTCGCAGTTTGGCAAAGTTTTTTACGATAAAATGGTTTTGGAAAATGTAAAAGGACAGGTTACTATAAAGGATGAGGCCATCAATCTTAATAACCTGGTTGCTGCTTTATTGGGTGGCACTGCCAGGATAAGTGCTAAGTACGATACGAAACACACCGACCACCCTAACGTTAGCTTTGCGTATGTAATCAGCAATTTTGATATACAGCAAACATATAAAACAATAGGCATGGCCGAAAAGATGGCGCCTATTATTAAGTATGTACAAGGCAGTTACTCATCCGATCTTAAAGGAACCGGAAAGTTGAATCCGGATATGAGTGTTGATTATAACTCACTGGATGGCGACGGAAAAATTCAGTTGCCGGATGTTAAGGTTATTGATCCGCCTGTGTTGGCAGAGGTTACCAAAGTTGCAAAGATACCTGCTCTTCAAAATCTTGAAATTAAAAATGGGTGGACCGTTATTAAATTTAAAAACGGCCGCGTTAGTGTTGATCCTACTGATCTGAAATTTGGCAATGGTTATAACATGAACGTTCAGGGCTCCAACGGTTTTGATCAGAGTATTGACTATGATATGCGTTTGGATGTTCCAACCAAAGAGCTAGGCGCAGCAACATCAGCGGTACAAGGTCTGCTTTCGCAAGTACCGGGATTGAATGCAGCTATGCCCGATATATTAAGCTTCTATTTAAAAGTTACGGGTACTGCGGCCAAGCCAATAGTTAAGCTGACTAAAATGCTGCCGGGTAGCAGTTCGGGCAAAAGCGCCGGTAACGCAGCCGCAGACGAGTTAAAGAAGAAGGCGGATGAGCTTAAAAAGCAAGCTGAACAACAAGCCAAGGCCTTAGCTGATAAAGCAAAGCAGGACGCACAAAGCGAAGCTGACAGATTGAAAAAAGAAGCACAAGATAAAGCGAAAGGCTTATTCGGTAATTTTCCTCATTGATGGAAGAACGCGAAATAAAATTTACGTTGCGGGTTTTTAAAACAGCATCTGAGCTTACAGCAGAAGATGCTGCTTTGATTGAAAACGCAAAAGCAGCTATTGATAATGCTTATGCTCCTTACTCAAATTTCAAAGTAGCTGCCGCCATTTTATTGCAGAACGGAAAAGTAGTTACCGGCACTAACCAGGAAAATGCTTCTTATCCCGCAGGTATTTGCGCGGAGGGGACTGCATTAAGCACGGCCTCGTCTTTATATCCAAACATTGCTATCAAAAAAATGGCGATAACTGTAAAGCGAAGTAAAATCCCTGTTGACCGCCCACTCGCTCCCTGCGGAATTTGCCGTCAGCGAATATTAGAATATGAAACCAGATTCAACTCGTCGATTGAAATAATAATGATGGGCGAAACAGGAGAAGTTTATACGGTGAAAACCATTAAGGATTTACTGCCTTTAAATTTTTCGAAGTTCGATCTTTAGAGAATACATTTTACCGCTAAGAGCGCAAAGGAATACACGCAAAGAGCGCAAAGATTAAATGCTTGTAACCAAAATGCATTTAGCTCCTTTTACCTCTGGAAAGGGGTAAATAATTTATACTATTGACTTTTATAAATTGGTCTTTAAAGAAATTCTTAAAGCGAAAATCTATATAATTCTTTGCGCCCTTTGCGGTAAAGAATTACCCCTCACTGCCAATAATAATACCGATAGCAAACAGGATAGAAAAAATAAAAGTCCCAAGCGCTAACTGCTTCAACAAGGGATCAAACTCTTTAGGGTCTTCAATCCTGTTAACGGTAACAAGGTGTTTACGGAAAAGTGGCAGCGTAAGAATAAATGTAAACTGCATGGTGGATTTAAAATTGAGTACTACAAAAACAAGACTCGAAATAAACCCCAACACTATAAGCGCCATTTGGTAGCGTTTTGCCTTGGCCAATCCCATTTTTACTACCATCGTTATTTTACCAGCCCTTGCATCGCTTTCGCAATCGCGCATATTGTTCAGGTTAAGAACGCCGGTTGCAAATAAGCCGATAGTAGTAGCAGGTAACAATATCCACGGATTAAGCACATGGCTCAGTAAATAATAGCTGCCACAAACTCCAACCAAACCAAAAAACAGCAATACAAATACATCACCTAATCCGCGATAGCCATAAGCGCTTTTACCCACAGTATATTTAATGGCAGCAGCAATGGCAGCCAATCCAAGCAAAAAGAAGAACACTCCGTAACCCAGGTCCAAGCCTTTAGTAGCCTCAGTTACCAAAGCGCTGCCGGCTATAAGGCAAAGCATAACACAAATAAATATGCCCCGCTTAATTTCTCCAAAGGTAAGCAGACCTGCCTGTACCGCCCTTACCGGGCCAATGCGCTCATCGTTATCTGTCCCTTTTTCGCTGTCGCCATAATCATTGGCAAGGTTGCTTAGTATTTGCAGCAATAAAGTGGTTAGGATAAGCAATCCAAAAACCAGCCAGTTAAAATTTGATCTCCTATCGGCAAACGCCAGCGAACTGCCTGTAATGATAGATGAAAGTGCAAGTGGAAGGGTCCGTAACCGGAAAGCGTATAACCACGCCTGAAATTTGTTCGTCATTTACAATTCATGATGATAATAATGCCCCGTTTCCCGCAGGTAAGCCAATATAAGTTCCGATACCCTTCTAACCTTTGGGGTTGGCAAAAGCACCTGGAAGTTTTCTTTTAAGGTATCGGTTACATAAGCGGTGATCTCTTCATCGTGTATCAACTGCCCCGCCGAGGCATCCCACTTTTGAATAAACGTATTCAAAATCGAATATGCTTCGTCCTCCGAAATATGGAACTCGATGTACTTATAAACGAATTTAACCGTATCGTAATAATGCGGTTTATCAAGAACCGGCGGGTTCCAGTTATCCAGTGCACTTGCCATAGGGGTGTCGAAAATAATAGAAAGTTGCTAAATTGAAAGTGAAAGATTATTGAAAAGTCATGTTACCAATCACCCTTAGTTTTTCCTGCAGTAATTTTCACTTTCATTTCTGCAATAACCGCTTTCAATTTCTCCAAAGCCTCTTTTTGCACTTCAGCTACCAACTTTGGTGTCATTCCGTCAATTTTGTTGACGGGGGTTTCCTAGAATCCCTGAACGTGCGGGCCACCCACGCGATTATAGCTATAAATAATACTGGCTATCTCGTACTTAAATTTATTGTCCTTAAAGTTTAATTCAAGCTTAAAAGTGAGCGTATTATTATCCGTGGTTGCAGGAAAGCCTGCCTTACCGAAAAGATATTTCTTTTTATCCATTACTAAATGACCTGTTACGATGATTGAGTTTTGCTCCTTATCATCGAATTGCACCATATTATCGGTAGT
>JAQBNQ010000299.1 GCA_028288545.1 Bacteroidota bacterium | reverse complement strand
TTGCAAAGGAACTTGAAGGCATTAATATTTTTGAACAGAACGCTATAGACCAGATTATGCTTTTGCTGGATGGAACGCCTAACAAAGCAAAACTTGGTGCTAATGCCATACTCGGTGTTTCGTTGGCGGTTGCAAAATGCGCTGCAGAAGAATTGGGAATGCCACTTTACCGTTACATAGGTGGTGTAAATGCAAATACACTCCCGGTTCCGCTAATGAATATTTTGAACGGGGGAGCACATGCCGACAACAAAATTGATTTCCAGGAATTTATGATAGTGCCAACAGGCGCCGATACTTTTAGCGATGCGCTAAGAATGGGCGTTGAGGTTTTTCACCAGTTGAAAAATGTATTGAAGAAAAAAGGTCACTCAACTAATGTTGGCGATGAAGGCGGTTTTGCTCCAAACCTTGGCAGCAACGAAGAAGCGATTGAAACTGTACTTGCGGCAATTGAAGCCGCCGGCTACAAAGCAGGTAAGGATATTTTTATTGCGCTTGATCCTGCAGCAACAGAATTTTATGACGCAAAAGCGAAGGTGTATCATTTCCATAAATCAAATGGCAAAAAACTAAAGAGCGAAGAAATGGTTGACTACTGGGTTAACTGGAGCAAAAAATACCCTATCATTTCTATTGAAGACGGCATGGCAGAAGACGATTGGAAGGGATGGAACCTGCTTACGCAAAAGGTGGGCGATAAAATACAGTTGGTGGGCGACGATCTTTTTGTAACCAATGTAAAACGTCTTCAACAAGGCATTGATACTAAAACAGCCAACAGCATTTTAGTAAAAGTTAATCAAATAGGTACCCTAACCGAAACCATCAACGCGGTTAACCTGGCTCACCGCAATTCATACACCTCGGTAATGAGTCACCGTAGCGGCGAAACGGAGGACACTACTATCGCCGATCTTGCCGTGGCGTTAAATTGCGGGCAAATAAAAACCGGCTCTGCATCGCGCACCGATAGAATTGCAAAATACAATCAATTACTGCGCATTGAAGAAGAGCTTGGCCCAATGGCAAATTATCCGGGCAAAAGCTTCAAGTACCTTAAAAAGATTTGATTTGCAGTTGTAATGTCTCAACGCAACCAATATCTGTGTCTGCTAATCGTGTTGATAATAGGATCATGTAAAAGAGATCCTTATCTCAACTTGGGAAAAAAAGCATACAAGGACCTGGCTTTTACAAATTATTTCAGAAGAACAAGTGGTTGGGTTGCTGGTGATGGAGCCTATTCTATTCCTCTTTCAACCGGTAAATCCATTTGGCTGTTTGGCGATAGCTATATCAATAGTTATGATGCAGCTACTCAATCCGTGCCCTGCCTGTTCCAGGCGCGCAATGCGTTATTGTTGATGGACATTAACAACCCGGTTAACCAAACTACTTTGCCAGGTAACAGTGGCGAAGCCTCCTATTTTGTTCCAGGCAACGCTAATAACTGGATATGGCCGGGTGCCGGTTACCAAAACGGAGATACAATTTTTGCTTTTGTCACCAAATTGAGTCAATCTGCACCAGACACGCATTGCATTGCTAAAATCATGCTCAATGATTTTTCATTGAATTCTTACTACACATTGCCTTTTAGCAACGGCATCAGTTTTGAAAACTCATTCATCAAAGATTCCTCCGGTTATTATTATGTATATGGAACAAAAAACAACGGGTTTGGTAATGATTTGTTTGTAGCAAAATTTCCTGTAAATAATATTTATGCGCCATGGCAATACTATGGCAGCAATGGATGGAGTAATGATATAAACGCCATTGCCAGGATATGGGATGAGTTTACCGCTTCATTTTATGTTTGTAAGATCAAACAAAAATATGTCCTTATAACTACAGAGTTCAGTGTTGGCTGCGACCAGGGTAAAAACATTTATGTGGCAGTAAGCGATAATCCCACCGGGCCCTTTACCGACCAACATTCTATATGGGCTGTTGATGATACCTTGCAAGGCCACCTCCCATTTTTCTACATTGCTAATCCCCATCCCCAATATGACAACGGACAGGAAGAGTTATTGATATCCTATTGCATTAACGGATATGCAAATTGCGTTAACACCTGTGTTAATGGCAGAATGGATCCTGATGTTTATCGTCCAAAAGCAATAAGAGTACCGTTCAAGGCAATTGACCCTTCCTTGTAATATCTGTAAACTAAAGGCAATAAAATTTGTTAGGTATAACCTAAACCCAATAGTCTATATGTATAACCTTAAAATCATTACTTCTACAGTAAGGCCGGGCAGAAAAGGCCCTTTGATAACAAACTGGATAACCGAAATAGCGAAAAAAAATGAAAATTTTAACGTGGAGGTTTTAGACCTTGCCGTAATTAATTTGCCAATGATGAATGAGGCAGCGCATCCCGCCCAAAGAAAATACGAGCATGAACACACAAAACAATGGAGCGCCAAAATTGACGAAGCCGATGCTTTCATTTTTGTAACCAGTGAATATGATTTCAACTATCCTGCGCCTCTGAGAAATGCTTTAGAATACCTGTTTCATGAGTGGGGTTATAAAGCTGCAGGCATTGTAAGTTACGGTGGCGTTTCTGCAGGAACCAGGGCCGCAAATTCTTTAAAAGCGGATCTTTCCTCCTTTAAAATGGTGCCAATCGCTGAGTCCGTTAACTTTCCATTCTTTACTCAAAATATTAATGAGAAAGGTGAATTTACTGCCAATGAAATATCGCTTAAAGCTGCCAACACTATGCTTAAGGAAATACTGCGTTGGACAAAAGGCCTTAAGCTTATAAAGGCGGACGTCTAAACTCTGCCTAGTTTCAAAAGTGCTTTTCGATATAGTTTCTGGCTTCCTCCTGTGTTTTTACGGCAAAATCCTTGTAGCGG
>JAQBNQ010000289.1 GCA_028288545.1 Bacteroidota bacterium | reverse complement strand
TACAAGGCAACACCCTTTTAAATTTTTACTTTTACGCTAAATATATAGCCTAATGGACTCGCGCAGACAGTTAAAAATTGCATCACTTATAAAGGAAGCTTTTACCGAAATTTTAAATAAGGGTGGCAAAAACATTTATGGTAAAGCGTTTGTAACGGTAACCAATGCCACTATTACTTCCGATCTTACCCTGGCACGTTTTTACCTCAGCATTTTTAATTCGCAAACCCCCGATGAGGTCTTAATGCAGTTTAATATCCATAAGCACGAACTAAGAAAACAACTGGCAGAAAAACTGAGACATCACTTGCGCCGGATACCCGAAATTGAATTTTTTAAAGATGATACACTGGATTACGTTACCAAAATAGAAGCTGTGTTTAGTAAGATCAGCGCCGAAGATGCCGAGATTCATAATTTGAAGAACGCGCCACCGGTAGAAGAAAAAAAGCCTCGTGCAAAAAAGGCAGCTGCAAAAAAAGCCCCTAAACGCAACGAAGACTAATCAAAAAGCAAACCCAACTGTAACCCGAAAACTGAAAAATGCTGGCGCCCAAATTTGCCTTCAGATACATATTCTCAAAAAAATCTACCAACGCCATTAATGTAATTACCCGGGTTAGTATGACCGGTATGGCAGTTGGTGCATTTGCACTTATCGTAGTGCTGTCGGTATTTAATGGTTTTGAAGGATTAGTACTTTCTCTTTACAATTCATTCTACCCGGATATTGAAATTACTGCTGCAAAGGGAAAATCTTTTGAAGAGAATAAGGACATGATGCAAAAGATTTTGAAACTGGATGGTGTTATGGCGCTGTCACGGGTTTTAGAAGAGAATGCATATTTTGAGTACGGTGAAAACGCGCAGTTAGGGACCGTAAAAGGAGTAGACGAACACTATAACGATGTAACTGCTGTAAATCATTTTGTGCGAAGCGGAAATTTTTTGCTAAAAGATTCCTCTTACAATTATGCGGTTATTGGCGCCAACATTGGTATGCCATTGAACATAAATGTTGAGCACCCGACCGAACCCCTGCGCATAACCGTACCCCGGAAAGGAGTGAAAACCGCATTTGTACCCGAGGATGAGTTCAATACATTGCCAGCTATACCAGCAGGAATTTTTTCTATACAGCAGGAATTCGATTCGCGCTATGTTTTTGTATCCCTTCCGCTGGCCCGCGAGTTAACCGGTTCGGATAGCAGGGTTTCGGGCTATGAGATAAAAATTAAAGACGGAGCCAATCTTGACAAGGCCAAAAAACAAATTTCAGAATTGGTGGGTAAGGACTTTACGGTAAAAAACCGCTACGAGCAAAAAGCCGAAACCTATCGCATAATGCTGATTGAGCGCTGGGTTACTACGGCCATTCTTGCTTTTATCATCCTTATTATTTCCTTCAACATCATTGGCTCCTTATCCATGCTGGTGCTCGAAAAATCAAAAGACATTTCAATATTAAAAGCCATGGGAGCTAACGCAGCCGTGGTGAGAAGAATTTATCTGCTTAACGGAGTACTATCATCTTTAATAGGCGCGGTAAGTGGTATGGCTGCAGGTTATTTACTTTGTTTACTGCAAATGAAATATCATTTTCTAAAACTGAGCGGCGGAAGCGACTCAAGCTTTGTAATTGATTACTACCCGGTTGAGCTCAGGCTTATCGATCCGCTCATCACCATTTCTATTATCGCTTCCGTTAGCTTTGTAGCTGCTTATTTTCCCGCTAAACGCGCGGGTGAAAGTGTGATGAATTTTAGTTGATCCGCTTTTTGATATCTTGAGATTTCAATCCTGCTTATTTTTTTCCTGCTCAGCTTTGTGTTCAGCATTAGCCTGGGCAATATCGTATTCAAGCGCAGGATCAATATTCTGCTCCTCTACTTTTTTTGCCTTCTCTATCAACTCCTCGTGGTGTTCCTGCAACCAGGCAAGTTCCTTTTTGCCGTAACTGAAGCGCGTAAACAGCACAAATAATACCGGCACAATAAATATGGCAATGGTAGTTGAGGCCAACATGCCACCCAGCACTGTATATCCAATGGTGTTGCGGGCTATTGCGCCGGCACCGGTTGCCAAAACAAGCGGTAATACGCCCAGGATAAATGCCAGCGAGGTCATTATAATAGGGCGTAAACGCAAGCTAACCGCTTCAATGGTTGACTTAATAAGTTCTTCACCGCGGTCTACCCGCACCTTTGCAAATTCCACAATCAGGATAGCATTCTTGGCCGAAAGTCCTATCAATGTAATTAGCCCAATCTGCGCATAAACATTATTGGCCAACCTTGGCACACAAGTAAGCGCAAGTATGGCTCCAAAAGCGCTGATTGGTACCGCCAGCATTACAGAAAACGGTACCGACCAACTTTCATACAATGCAGCCAGGAAGAGAAATACAAACGTAATGGAAAAGAGAAAAATATAAATTGTAATAGACCCAGCGCGGATCTCTTCATAACTTAATCCCGAAAACTCAATGGCATATCCCGGGGGCAAAACCTTTTTTGCCAACTCCTTTAAGGCCTCAATTCCCTCACCCGTGCTATAGCCAAATGGTGTGCTTCCATCTACTTCGGCAGAGCGGAAAATATTAAAGTGCTGAATGATAGGCGCAGTTTCAATAGGCTTGTAGCTAATTAGTGTACTTAGTGGAACCATTTCACCGGTAGCATTGCGCACATAGTACTTATCCATATCGGATATCAGCGCCCTAAAGGCAGTATCAGCCTGTACCACCACATGATACGTACGATTATACAATGTAAAATCATTTACAAACAAGCTGCCCATATAGGCCTGCATAGTTGAAAACACATCCGTAATTTTCACCCCCATTTTTTCGCATTTCTCACGATCAACTGTCAAGCTATAGCTGGGTGTATGGGCCGAATAAAAACTATAGGCAGTCGATACCGCCGGAACCTTATGCGCTGCAGCAACAAATTTTTTAACCACTGTTTCAAAGGCGTGTACGTCATCGCTGGTGCCGGCCTGTTCTATTTGCATGGCAAAACCCGCTGCCTGTCCAATGCCGCGTATGGAAGGTGGCGCAGCAACCACTACATTGGCATTTTTAATCCCGGCTGCGGCAATCCGCTTTTTAATGGCATCATTAATACCCGGCACCTGTTCGCTGGGTTCCTTCCGGTCATCCCATGGGGCCAATGTGCAAAAGATAGTGCCGCAATTAGAGTTCGTACCTGAGTTTAATATGTTCAAGCCACTCAAAGCTGCATAATGCTTTACACCGGGTGTTGAGCCTACTATCTTCATCAGTTTAGTTATCAATTCAACCGATTGCGCAGTGGCGGTAGCTTCCGGCAACTGGTACGTAACATACAATCGTCCATCATCCTCCGAAGGAATAAAGCCCGATGGCTTTTGTTTAAATAGCAAATAGGTGCCAACGCAAATACATATTAACAAAACAACAATGTATTTGGCGCCTTTTATACTTCTTGTTACACCAACTGTGTATTTTTCTGTGGCTTTATCAAACCAATTATTAAAATGATAGAAAAATTTATTCAGCCATTTCGATTTTTTGTCGATGTGCGTAGGCCTCAACAACAAGCTGCACAAAGCAGGAGTTAAGGAAAGCGCGATGAAAGAGGAAAGCAAAACGGATATGGCGATAGTGATCGCAAACTGCTGATACAAGCGCCCAACTATGCCCGGTATAAATCCAACCGGCACAAACACGGCCGCAAGAATTAAGGCGATGGCCACCACCGGTGCCGAAATATCTTTCATAGCCCGGTAAGTTGCTTCTTTGGACGACATCCCTTCCTTATCAATATAATGTTGCACAGCTTCTACTACAATAATGGCATCGTCCACTACAATGCCTATCGCCAGCACAAAACCAAACATCGTAAGGGTATTGATAGTAAAGCCCAACGGTATAAAAAAACAGAAAGTGCCTAATATTGAAACCGGGATAGCGAGTATTGGAATAAGTGTTGAACGCCAGTTTTGAAGAAACAGGAAAACCACTATGGCAACCAAAATTAAAGCTTTAATTAAAGTGCCCAGCACTTCCTGCATCGAAACTTTTATGATGGTAACCGATTCGAATGGCACTTTGTAATCAACATCCTTGGGGAAAGTCTTTTTCAATTCCTCCAGCGCCTTGTAAACGTTGTCAGCGGTTTCAAGCGCATTGCTTCCAGGTGCCTGGTAAATCTGCAGGTAAGACGCCCGCTTGCCATCAACAAACGAATTGCTTGAAAATGTAAATTTACCCAACTCCACCCTGGCAACATCTTTCAGGTAAATAAAGTCGCCGGTTTCGGGTATTGTTTTTACGATCACATTTTCAAATTCGGAGGCCTTCTTTAAACGTCCATTTACAAGGATGCCTATTTCCTGGGTTTGGTACGACTGTTGCGGAGGAGAACCTACCGAACCCGCCGCCACCTGCACATTTTGCGCCTGCAACGCGGCAATCACATCGGCCGGCGTTAAACTATGCGAGGCCATTTTATCGGGATTCATCCAAACCCGCATACTAAAATTATCAATGCGGGATGTTATATCACCTACCCCCGGCACCCGCAACAAAGCATCCTGTATAAATATGCTGGTGTAATTATCCAGGAAGGTAACATTATGCGTTCCATTAGGAGAATAGATAGCAACCAGCATAAGTTGGTCCGGGTTACGGGCACGTACTGTTAGCCCAAGTTTACTTACTACCGATGGCAACAAGGGTGCGGCAATACCCACGCGGTTTTGAACGTTAAGCGCCGCTATATGCACGTTGGTGCCAACATTAAAAGTTACGTTTACCCTTACACTACCGGTATTAGTATTGGTACACTGCATATATTCCATGCCTGGCGTACCATTGATCTGTTCTTCTATTGGAATTGCAACCGTCTGTTCAACCGTTTCAGCATCTGCACCGGTGTACTGACCCGATACAGAAACCGCCGGCGGTGAGATATTGGGATACTGATCTACCGCCAGGTTTTTTATACAAATAACCCCTGCAATCATTATTACAATAGATATAACGATTGCTGTTACAGGTCTTTTAATAAATGTATTAGCGATCATCCCTGCTCAGGTTTATGCTGGTCGCGCGATTTTTGTATCTCGTATTCTAATTCGGGGTCAATATCCTGTGCTTCAACTTTCTTCTCCTTTTCCATCAAATCATTATGATGCTCCTGCAGCCATGCCAATTGCTTTTTACCATAAGATATGCGCGTAATAACTACAAACAATACCGGCACTATAAATATGGCTAATGTGGATGCGGCCATCATCCCTCCAAAAACGGTAAGCCCGATTGTGCGTCGCGCAACTGCACCCGCACCGGCGGCGAAAACAAGGGGCAATACTCCTAAAATAAATGCCAGCGAGGTCATAATAATGGGCCGCAAACGCAGGCTCACGGCTTCCAGGGTTGATTTGATAAGTTCTTCCCCGCGATCTACCCGCACCTTGGCAAACTCCACTATCAGGATTGCGTTTTTAGCAGCAAGGCCTATCAACGTAATAAGACCAATTTGCGCATAAACATTATTGGTAAGGCTGGGCACAAACACCAAAGTAAGTATCGCCCCAAAGGCGCCGATAGGCACCGCCAGCAATACCGAAAACGGCACCGACCAGCTTTCGTATAACGCGGCCAGGAAAAGGAAAACAAAAGTTATGGAGAATATAAAGATATATACAGTAGTGGAACCCGCCTTTATTTCTTCATAACTCAAGCCTGAAAACTCGGTGGAGTAGCCTTGTGGTAAAACCCGGGCGGCCACTTCTTTCAGCGCATCCATGGCTTGTCCGCTGCTGTAACCATCGGCGGCAGCGCCATCCACTTCTGCGGTTCTGAAAATATTGAAATGCGATATCAGCGGCGCAGTTTCCGTTGGCTTATAGCTTATCAACGTTCCTAATGGCAACATTTCACCGGCCTGGTTGCGCACGTAGTACTTATCCATATCGGATATCATAGTACGGAAGGCAGTATCTGCCTGCACCACCACGTGAAAGGTGCGGTTATAAGTAGTAAAATCGTTGATATACAAGCTGCCCATATATGCCTGTATGGTTGTAAAAACATCTGCAATGTTCACCCCAAGCTTTTCACATTTCTCCCGGTCCACCTTAAGATTGTAGCTGGGAGTATTGGCAGTGTAAAAGGAAAACGCCTTTGATATGGCAGGGTTCTTATTCGCCTCAGCTACAAAATTCTTCACCACCGAATCAAAGGCATGTACATCATCATTGGTATTGCGCTGCTCTATTTGCATACTAAAGCCCACCGTTGCTCCAAGACCCGGCATTGGCGATGGCTGTATCACTTCAATATTGGCATCATTTATTCCCGCATCGGCAATACGCCTTTGCATTTCTTCAATAATACCCGGCACCTGCTCGCTTTTTTTGCTGCGTTCATCCCAGGGCTTTAATTGCACGTAAATGGTGCCGCAGTTAGAGTTCGTAGCATTGTTTACAACGTTTAGTCCCGAAAGCGCAGCGTAATGACCAACCCCGGGCGTTGCTTCCACTATCTTCATCAGCTTCGACATAACACCTACAGACTGAGTAGTAGCTGCCGCCGGAGGTAACTGAAAAGTAACATACAGGTTGCCGTCATCTTCCGAAGGGATGAAGCCCGAAGCTTTGTGTTGGAATAAAAAGTAAGTCCCGACACATAAGCATATCAGGATAACAACCACGTATTTCGCAGCCTTGATACTTTTTTGCACTCCCTCAGTGTATCTGTCTGTTACTCTTTGAAACCATTCATTAAATTTAAAGAACCACCGGTTTACACCTTTTGCATCTTTATTGATCTTTGAAGGTTTCAATAGCAGGGTACACAATGCGGGCGTTAGCGACAAAGCAATAAATGCCGAGATGATAACCGAAATGGCGATAGTTATGGCAAACTGCTGGTAAAGGCGACCTACTATACCTGGTATAAAACCAACTGGCACGAATACCGCAGCAAGAATCAAAGCAATAGCTACAACCGGGGCCGATATGTCCTTCATGGCGTGATAGGTTGCTTCTTTAGCGGACATCCCCTGGTTATCTATATAATGTTGTACCGCCTCCACCACAATGATGGCATCGTCCACCACAATACCAATGGCAAGCACAAAGCCAAACATGGTAAGCGTATTAATGGTAAAGCCCAAAGGGATGAAAAAACAAAAGGTACCGAATATAGAAACCGGGATAGCCAAAACCGGGATAAGCGTTGAGCGCCAGTTTTGCAAAAACACGAATACCACAACCGCAACCAGCAGCAAAGTTTTAAGCAAGGTGCCCACAACATCCTGCATGGAAACTTTTACTACCGTGACAGATTCGAAAGGTACTGTGCAGGCTACATCCGCCGGAAAAGACTGCCTCAGTTTATCAAGCTCATCATATACTCCTTTGGCCGTCTCCAAAGCGTTACTGCCAGGCGCCTGGTAAATAAGCAGGTACGAGGCCCGTTTTCCATCTACAAACGAATTGCTTGAAAAAGTAAACTTGCCCAACTCAACCCGGGCAACATCCTTCAGGTAAACCATTTGGCCCATTGCCGGAACACTTTTTACAATAATATTTTCGAACTCAGAGACCTTGCTCAATCTTCCGTTTACAAGAATACCCAGCTCAAAGGTTTGAGTGGGAGATTGCGGAGGCACTCCCGCTGAACCAGCAGCCACCTGAACATTTTGAGAATTCAATGCGGCTATAACATCAGATGGAGTTAAACTATACGCAGCCATTTTATCCGGATTCATCCAAATACGCATACTAAAATCATCGGTAAAACGATTAATACTTCCAACACCTTTTACCCGCAACAAAGCATCCTGTATAAATATGTTGGTGTAATTATCAAGGAAGGTGATGTTGTGGGTGCCTTTAGGCGCGTAAACCGCAACCATCATCAACATGCTTGGATTAAGCGCCCGCACAGTCATTCCCAACCTGCTAACAACTGCAGGCAATAGTGGCGTGGCAATGCTAACGCGGTTCTGAACGTCCAGTGCTGCAATGTCAATGTCAGTACCGATCTTAAACGTAACGTTCATTTGCATCAACCCGTTGTTGGTGCTGTTGCTCTGCATGTATTCCATGCCCGGTGTACCATTCACCTGTTCTTCAATAGGCGTGGCGACGGTCTGCTCAACGGTTTGGGCATCCGCGCCTGTAAACTGGCCGTTAACCTGCACAATAGGCGGTGTAATATCCGGGTATTGGTCAACCGGAAGGTTAAGGATGCAAATAGCACCTGTGATTACTAATACTATCGAAATGACAATAGCAGTTACCGGTCGTTTTATAAATGTATTAGCAATCATATTTATCCTCTATAACAAACCATTAAGTACCCCTGGCTAATCTTTTTTATGAGCCCTGGTTTTATTTTCACCGGCTACTTCTCCCTTTTCCTTCTTGCCCTTACCGTTTTCCGGCTCGCCTTCTTTAGCTGGCTTTTTGACGCTTAGGGTAATTTTAGATCCATCATGTAATAACTGCACTCCATCCACTACTATACTGTCTCCTTCAACTATTCCATCTTTAATAATAATATTCGGTCCAATAGTTTGACCAGTGATAACTTTTTTCTGAAAGGCGTACAAAACCGGACCGGGAATTGTATCTTTTTCAGCCTTCTCAGTTTTCTTTTCTTTTTTGGTTGAATCTGCTGCAACAGGCAAAACAGTATCCTTTGCTATAAACACAAAGTACTCGCCCATCTGTTCAACTATAGCCTTTCCGGGTATAAGTATTACCGGCGCAGGTTCCTGGTTGTGCACCCTTACAGTGCAGCTCATTCCAGCACGTAACGAATGTTGCTGGTTAGGGAACACCAGCCTTACCCGTATA
>JAQBNQ010000283.1 GCA_028288545.1 Bacteroidota bacterium | reverse complement strand
ATGCAAATATTACAGTTACTGCAACTAACGGAATTTGCTCTGCAACCAAAGTGATACAAGTGGATCATCAGCCTACGGCAACAGTTACAACACCAACCCAGGCTCAATGTAACAGCGCTAACTTTAGTTTAGTAGCCACCCAAAATACATTTGGTACAGGTACATGGTCATGTGTAGCCAATTGTACAGGCGTTACTATAAACAGTCCAAATTCATATAACGCGGCAAGTGCATCAGGTGTGCCGGTAAATACAACTACTACCGTTCAGTGGGCTATTGCAAACGGAACCTGTTCTTCATCAACTACAGAAACTTTAAGGAATGATAACCAGGCAAGTATTTCAGGTTCAACCGCTTTATGTGTCAGCGATCCGAATATGCAATTTAACAGCAGTGGCGCAGGTACAAATCCTACTCCGGTTTGGTCAGTCAGCCCTTCAACGGCGGGTACTATTACTTCGGGTGGGTTATTTACAGCAAATGCAATTAGCGGTTCAACAGTTTCTATACCGGTAACCATTAACTTACTTAATGGTACCTGTCTGGCCACTTATTCAACAACGTTGTGGAATGCGGTTAGTATAGTTCCTATATCTAACATGTGCGAAACGGACCCTCCGGTAACTCTTAGTGCTACTATTAATGGCAATACAGTTTACGGTAATCCGGTTTCGGGTCCTACCTTTACAGGTACCGGCGGAACAGTTGTATGGAATGCTACTTTAAGCAGGTATATATTTACTCCTCCTTCTCAGTCGGGCAACTCAACTAATTACAACATTACTGTTCGTTCTGGCTCGGATAGCTATTGCAGCGATTTCCAAACAGTAACAGTTTATAAAAATACTTCAGGTTCGGTTGCAGGAGCTAACCAGGCGCTTTGCAATACCAGCACCTTTTCACTTGCAGCCAATAATCCAACTGTTGGTGTGGGAACATGGACCATTAGCGGAACAGGAACGATTACAAGCCCTTCTGCTTACAATACTACTGTAACCGGAGTACCTGTTGGTACTACGGCTACCTTAACCTGGACCATTGTAAACGGATCTTGTAATTCAAGTTCTAGCCTTACCTTAACTAACAGCGCTACTGCAACAACCTCTAATGCGGGTACCTTCCAGGAAAATTGCAATATCCCAACCTTTACTTTAGCAGGCAATCAGCCTACTGTTGGTTCAGGTTTGTGGACAGGCAGTGGAACCGGAACAATTACAACGCCAACCGCATATAACTCAACTGTAACGGGTGTTCCGGCAGGTAGCAGTTTTGTTGCTACGTGGACAATTACTAATGGTGCATGTTCTTCAAACTCAAGCGTAACATTACAGAATGACCTTGCGCCAACAGATATTGCGCCAACAGTACAGAGCAATCCTATATGTGGCGGAACCGGAACTAATATTCAAATCTTAGGTTCACAGATTGGAGTAAATTATCAGTTACAAACTGTTAGCGGCCCTACCAACGTTGGCAGCCCGGTTGCAGGTACTGGTGGAACAATTAGCCTGCCTACAGGTAACCTTGCATCCAATACTACTTATGATGTTAAGGCGACCTATGCTGCCACCGGTTGTACAAGAACTATGACGGTTACTCCAACGGTTGTTGTAACTGCACCTGATTTTGCAATTGGTGCTCAAATAGTACATACTAACTTTGGAGCAATCAATAATACAGTACTGCCTGCCGGTTGGGGAAATGCAGCCAATACAAATGGTGATAACTGGGCTTTAAATTCAACTAACCCTGCTACCGGGGCTCCTTATCAATACTACAATGCTATAGGGGGATATACAGCAGCGTCTACAGGTGCATATGCTAAAACCCCATCTAATACGACTTCATCTACACCTACTGTGGAACTGGTAAGTGCTTCTATTAATACCACAGGTTTCAGTAACGTAAGTGTTTACTGGGGCGCAAAGAAAACGACTGACTATACAGGCACAGTAAGCTTGTTCTATAGCATCGATAACGGCGTAAACTGGATATCTCAATCCTTTATAGATGTAGCCAGTAACGTTACCGGAAACCCATGGAACCTGGCCAACAATACCGTACAGATAAAATTACCTGTTACTACTTCTAACATCACAACATTGAAGTTAAAATGGGTGGCTAATCCGTCAACAGATAATTCATACTACAGCATTAACGATGTCAGCGTATATGGTTTGTCTAAGATCAATTTGTGCGGAACAACATTGTCAGTAAATTATCTGAATACAAGTTGCAGCGTAAGCAAATACAGTGTGGTATCTGATCCACTTAACCCATGGCCAGCATTTAGCGCTGTTAACAACGCAAGTCTGCCTGCAACTATCAATATCACTTACCCGGCTAATACAGCAGCCGGTACTTATAATCTTGATCTGTCATTATCAACAGCTTCAGGCGCTAGTTCAGGCGTTATCAGTTTCCCTGTAACAACCGAACCGGGTATTAGTGCAACTGTTAATCTTGATAACTGTTCTTGTATGGATGGTTCAAGTGTTGCTCAAAGCGTTGTTTCGGTTTATGCGACAGGTGGTGGCAGCGGCAACTTTACATTTACTCCGTTAAACGGAACAGACGTTTTACAAACTGTTATTACGGGTACCGGACAGTCATATTCTGGTGGTAGCCATACAGGGGTAAAAGGAGTATTCTGGTCTAAGGCAGATGGATTACCACATAATTACCAGGTGAGCGACGCTCAATGTACCGTAACAGTTACGCAGCACACCCAAAACGGTGCGCCTACTCAAATCGCTTTTGCAAGCAGTTCACAGGTTCCGGCAAGTTTGCCTGGCCAGGGTGGTGGAAATGGAATCAGCGGTAGTTACAATAACTCGGGCGCTAACAGTCCCGGTATATCTTCATCTAAGGTTAACGGACCCGCCCTTACTTGTCACCAAACTGCAGACTTCGGAAACAGATGGGTAACGTACATAGCCAACAACATGGATGTGAACGGAAATCCAAATACCAATGACTCTACCAATAACAAAGCCATGATTGAAATCAATAACTATGGCCAGGAATTGGATTCGGTTGCAGTAAGCGTTTATCGCGAACCGTTCCTTCCTTCTGTTCCTAGTTCGAGTGGTGCAAACTCGGTTTGTTATCTGTTCCCTGCTTATGCTTTGGAGCGCCACTACGTGATACAATCAACCAAATCAACCGGAGCTAATTCATTTGGCAGCGATGTTGGTGTAAGGCTATACTTTAGCGATGCGGAGTTACAGGATTTGATCTACTGGACCAATTACGCCGCAACTGTTAACGCCAGCACTGTAAATGCATCATGTGCTTCGGCTCAAATAGTTAATAATACCGGTCAATTATATGTAACCAAGTATACAGGCCCTGCCGAAGACGGTAATTACGGAAACAACACAGCTGCACCTACGGGCTTGTACAGAATGTTCGGACCTAATACTTCACTTGCCGGTAACGGACCAATAGCTGCGATAGACGGTGGAAACGGTGTGTTTGGTAACAGCTTAGGCGCTAACCGTCACTACGTTGAATTTAATGTTAGAGAGTTCTCGGAATTGTGGTTGAGCGGATCCGGAGATATTGAGCCGCTGCCGGTTGAAATGATCTACTTTGAAGCAGAGGCAATCAATAACGAATACATTCAATTGGGCTGGGCAACTGACATAGAAATCAACAATAAAGAATTCCAGGTGGAGAGAAGTGTTGACGGAAACACATGGAGCCAGATCGGAACTGTAGAAGGTCATGGTAACAGTACTACCAAGATCACTTACACTTTCGATGACATGAATGTGGTTCCTAATGTACGTTACTACTACAGGTTGAAACAAGTTGACTTTAACCTTCAGTACAAATACACCGGAATAGTTTCTGCTGAGATCAATGGAAACGGAACGTTTAATGTTAGCGTTTCGCCTAACCCGACTTATGGAACTACCAACCTGATCATTAATACCAGCAAAGACCAGAACATCACTGTAGATGTGTATGATGTAATTGGCCAGAAGATGGTATCAGGCAATAATCAACTTACTTCAGGATACAACAGGATACAACTTGAACTTGGCCACCTGGCATCAGGAACCTATTCTGTAACAGTAACCTCGGCTAACCAGGTTTACACTAAGAAATTAGTGATAACCAAGTAGTCAGCAGTAAATCTTTAAAAATTAAAAGGAGCGCATTGCGCTCCTTTTTTATTGCGGTTATTTGTTGGGGGAAAGCGTTGTTACCTGTTACTATAAAAGCGATTTACAACTTCTACAACAAAATTTAAGTCAGCATCTTTCATATCAAAGTAGATAGGTAAGCGCAGCAGCCGATGTGCTTCAGCACTGGTGTATTTGTCTTCCCCGTTAAATCTGCCGTTATCTGCGCCAAATTTGCTGGAGTGAAGGGGAGTATAGTGGAACCTGGCCTGGATATCATTCTCCAGAAGATAGTTTACCAGTTTCTTCTTCTTTTCATCGTCCTTTACTTTTATAAAAAAGCAATGGCCATTGTTATTGGCCGTTTGAGGCGGAGCGGGTAGCGTTATCAGCTTTTTTTCATCCAGCTGCTTTAACTGCGCGTAATATGAGTTCCACAGTTGCATAAATCGCGAGTTAATAGCTTCCATTTTTTCCAGCTGCGCGAAAAGCATAGACGCATTTAACTCGGATATAGGATAATTGGAACCTATGTTTTTCCACTCGTAGCTATCGCCACTACCGGCCATAAAAGATCGTCTGTTAGTCCCAAACTCGTAATGCACGTAAAATTTTTCAAGTAAGGCCGGGTTATTGATGGAGATGCCTCCGCCCTGTCCGCAACTTACATTCTTCATGTGGTCGAAACTGAAAGTTGAGATATCGCCGAAGGTGCCAAGAAAAGCACCTTCATGCTGGGCGCCAATGCCGTGGGCATTATCTTCAACTATATATAGGTTATGGCGTTTGGCAATATCCTTTATAACGGCATAATTGCAGCCAACGCTGGCATAATTGAGGGTTAAAATCGCTTTTGTTTTTTTAGTAATGGCACTTTCAATTTTCGTTTCATCAACTATCATGCTGCCCGGGTGAATATCCACAAACACGCAGGTTGCTCCCCGCAGGGCAAACGCATTAGCACAGGAAACAAAGGCATAGGAGGGAAGAATTATCTCATCCCCCGGTTTAATGTCAAGAATAATAGCAGCTAGCTCTAACGAATGGGTGCACGATTTAGTAAGAAAAAATTTTTCTACGCCATGACGGTGCACCATGAACTGCTCGCATTTTGCAACAAAGCCGCTGTTGGCAAAGGCATCGCCATTGCCTAAAACCTGTTCGGTGTATTTTAATTCATCACCAGTTATGGTGGTTCTGAAAAAAGGAATTTTCATTCTTCAAAATTACCTGTCAAAACTAAAAAACAATGCGTATCCGGCTAATAATAAATCAATAATCGAACGAGGGACTTTGATATTTTTACTAACTTCATTTTGTATAGACGGAAAGATAATCCATAAAGATTGTAATGGCAATTGAACATCACGAAATGGGTGAACCGCGCGGAGAAGGGGTGAGGCATCAATCAACATTTTTTATCGGTATTATATATGATGGAGTTTTGGATAACCTGAGAAAAACCATCAATTCCATAACCCGTCAGAATTACTCCTCACCTCAACTGGATTTGAAAGTGTTTTACGAGGAAGGACAACTTCCGTCAGTTAAGACTGACATGGCTCTCCAATATATCGCCTTCGAAAGTCAGAATGATTTTTTTCAAAAATTTGCCAACAGTATTGAGAGCAGCAAAGCGGAATATTGTACTGTATTTAATAGTGGCGATTGTTTTTTTGATCATTCGATTGGTATGGTAAATAGAGTTTTTGAGGATTACCCCGTCATCGACTGGCTTACAGGCATTCAAACGCTAAAATCTGCAAATGGATTTAATGTAATTTTTGGCAGCCTGGCTACCCGGCGATGGAATTACGGCATATTTGAACGCAATTTGTATAAAAATTCTTCCCGGTATATTCCACCGGGGTCAACGTTTTGGCGGAAGAGCCTTTGGAAAAAGGCTGGTGACCAACTGTATTTTGTATCGGCAAAATCTTTTTACGACGATTTATGGCTTGGCTTTTTTAAGGCAGCAGAGTTGTATACTTCAAACATATATTTTTCTTCTACATGGAATTACGAGGTAAAAAAAATGAAGGAGAGTTCAAAGTCCATTCAATATCCCCTTATTGAAGACGGGTTTTTAGCCAAAGCACAGGAATTCTTTTTCCTGAACAACATCCCATATCTGCGCTTATTTTATAAAAGGAAAAACAAGCTTGTGCCGGTAATAAGATACGATCATAAATTGCAGTCATGTTTTTTAAATGATTATTAAGGGTGATGCAGTTTCCTAAAATAAGTATCGTTACGGTTTCGCTAAATGGCGCCAGGTATCTTGAGGAATGTATCTGCTCAATACTGGAGCAGGATTATCCGGCGCTGGAATATATCATCGTTGATGGCGGAAGTACCGATGGCAGTATGGATATAATCAGAAAATATGCCGATAAAATATCTTTAGTTATCAGTGAGCCCGATAAAGGACCGGGAGAGGCTTTGAATAAAGGGTTTGCAAAAGCTACAGGAGATATAATGGGCTGGCTTAATACAGATGACCGCTTGCATCCGAAATCATTGTTTGCGGTTGCTGAAATTTTTAATTCCTTTCAAAACGTTGACTGGATGATGGGGTTTCCATCGTGGTTTAGCGCAACGGGATTATGCGTAAATGAAATATACTATAACCGCGACAAGCTGTACTATTCGCCAAGCTATATAAACGACAACCTGCATTTAAAATTTGCCCGGTGGAGTAAATGGAGATTTGCGATGGGAGATTTTAGTGCTATACAACAGGAAAGCGTGTTTTGGCGAAAATCGCTTTGGGATAAAACAGGTGGCTGTGTTAAAGAAGGATTAATAGCCTATGACCTTGAGCTTTGGACCCGCTTTTTTGAACACGCTCAGCTATATACCTGTAACGTTTTGGTAGGAGGGTTTAGAATACATGGAAACCAAATAAGCTTTAACCAGCACCAGCGTTACACAAACGAGTCAAGAACTTTTATAAATACTTTCCGCGAAAAAATGTTTGATCATAATTTTGAATACCGGCTTAGAATAAATCTGGCAAGGGCAGCCAAGCCATTTTATTATTATAACATACCCGGCCTGAAAAATATTTACCCTCGTTTGCTGAATCTTCCACCTTACATCATTTACGATTTTATGGAGGGGAAGTTTGCTATAGCCCAGGATTAGGCTGCTTTAAATTCCAAGCTCGGTAATGATCTTCCACAAGCCGAGTTTCATTTGTTCAATTACCTGCCGTTCAAAAAATACATCTTCTTTCTCCAGGCGCTCTTTATGTTTTCGCAGGGCTTCTATATAGGCGCTGTAATAATTGAAAAGAATTGCGTCAGATCCGGCAATGATCTCGCGGATAGTGGTTTCATTAAAATGAATAAATACAATATCAAAACGGCCATCAATTTTTACGCGGTGGTCAACAATTTCGCGTTTACAAATGGCCGTATTCCATCCGGCTACATTGCAACCTTTGTGACGTACTATGTGCGCAGTTTTTTCCATCACCGGAACGATGTCAAGATATTTCTGGTCGTCGAATAACCCTCGGAAAGAATTTTTTTCGCAGCGGTATAAGCAACAATCAGCCCACCACTGAAGGGTTTTGGCAGCACTTTTGTTAGCGCCTACAAAACCTGCATTATATAAACCCAGCCTGAAATTTGCTTCCAACCAGTTTTGCCCGGTTTTGGGATCGTTTCTGTAAAAATGGGGGGTAAGAAGGAACGAATGCTCTTTCAATAAATCAAAAAGAAAACGATAATCGGAATAAAAGAACAGGTCGTTATCGAGGTAGATGACACTATCCACGCCAGCCTGGCCTAGCAGGTGTTTCATAAAAACCGGCTTTAAACTCCAGCGCAGTTTGTCTTTATCGTTGCCATATTTATGAATTATCTGGGCCGCGCTTTGGCATTTTTTTATATCCTGTAAGGTAAAGAACCGGCAGTTTTCAAATTGAAATGTAGTGGCCGCTTCATCCACAATAAGCACGTTCAGTAAAAAGCCAGCGTCTTGCTCCTTCAATGATTCGGCCAGGGCATAAACCTTATATAAGTGACTGGCGGTAGTAATGGTGCAAAAGTGATTCACCTTCCCAAATTATAAACTTATTTGTAAAACAGGGTAAACTTTAAGTGCAGGCGGATGCAATTGAAAAGTTTATTGAAATTTTTATAATATAGCACGTGCAACCACTCTTAATTATAGGAACACAGCGTTCCGGTTCAAATTTACTCCGATTAATGCTTAACCAGGTGGATGAGATAATTGCTCCTCATCCGCCTCATATCCTCCAAACATTTGTTCCGCTTTTGCATTTTTATCATGATCTGAACAAGGATGAAAATTTTA
>JAQBNQ010000263.1 GCA_028288545.1 Bacteroidota bacterium | reverse complement strand
AAAAAAAGAAGCAAAAAAATCAAGCCTGAATAAAAATCGCCTAAAATTTTCTCCCCACCCGCAGCAAAACAAACTCGCTGCCTGGGTTGCGCAAATTATAAGATTTGGTTGGCTCAAACAGTGTTTTGCTTTCCTGCTCTGCTTCGAGAAAATTTCTTAACGGCATTTTTATAAGGGCAAATTTAAATTGCAATTTAGGATAGCGAAGATCATTTTCAAATACTCATCCAGTCCATTATTTTTTGAAAAAGTGATTTATTAATCTCGTCCGGTTCAACAACACGTTCAGGTTGTTCCGGTGGTGATTGTGGTTCCGCTTTTTTGGGTTCGGGCTTTTTGCCTAAATATAATTCATCAAATTCTTCTTCCGTAACTACCGGAATCTGGTAATCAATATCTTTTATTTTTTTAAGGCCTTGAGGGCCTTTTAGAATATCGTTGTTGAAGAAAAAGTCAACGTTGTTTTCGTATTCGCTTACTATTCCGTTTTCCAGGTAATAGTATCTCATCTCCGCTTTTTCGGGAATAATGCCGAACACAACGGCTAAACGCGGTGCATCCGTTTGATTAACGGCTGAGGCATGTAAAAGGCGATGGTCATATATCAAAGCTTCGCCCGCTTTCATGTGTACGGTTTTGTGATACTGCCAGGTATAGCCATTTACTTTATAGAATGGGTCGGCTATGTTTACGCCGCGGTAGCTTTTTATCAATTTATGGCTGTGTGGCAATACTGCCAGCGCCCCATTTTCATCATTGGTATCAACCAATGGCACCCATATATTGAAGGAGCGGTAAAAATCCTCATCCACAATGTTCCAATCCTGGTGAGGGTATAGAACACCTTTTTCGCCTTTATACTTTACAATATATGAGCCACCTAAAGGACGACATTCGAAAAAGGTCTCTGCAGTTGCTCGGGTAAACTGATTCAGGATCTCATCATTTAAGCGCTGCTTAAATTCCTTACTGCTTGAATGTGCAGTGGCGTATAGGCCTTCTTTTGTTTCGGGATGATTTTCGTGGAAAAGATCTACCAGGATTTTTGTTTCGGCGGCATTTAAAAAAGGAATAACGGCATAGCCTTCGTCATCCAAAAATTTATCCTGCTGTAAGTCATTGAGTATTCTTATTGCCATGGCTCGTTTTTATATTCCAACAACATCAAGAATACGACGGAATAATGATTTTTGCTTTTCGGTTTGTTGAATCACCGGTTGTACCGGCGGCGGAGCGGGAGCAGATGCTTTAATTGCCGGGGCAATGCCCGACTTGTCCTTCATTTGTTGCAAAAGCTGTTTCAATTCATCTTCCTTATAAATCGGCGCAATATATTTTTTGGTGCCAATTGATTTGCCCATGGCGGGCCGGTTGTAAATATTGGCGAAGAAATTTTCGAAGCTTATTAGAAAGTCATCTTTCATTTCGGGAGTGCGGTAATGGAAATTCATTTTTGGTTCGGCGCTCATTACACCGCTGGTAATGGCAATCCGTATTTTATCGGATTTGTTGGGCGGAGAATAGTGGACAATGCTTTGATTCAAAATGATAGCCTCGCCGGCTTTGGCCTTCATGGGTATGGAGTTTTGAATCATTAGCTGTTCGCTGCCTTCAAAAAACATGGGCAGTGTTGGACAGCGAATGGCCTTTACAATGCCATATTGCGAACCGGGCAATACAAACAAGGTTCCGTTGTTTTCATCGGTATCGCAAAGAGGAACCCATATGTTCAACGCAACAAATTTTTCTTCATCTACAATGGTCCAATCCTGGTGGATAGGCAATTCGGAATATTCATCGGGTTGTTTAAACAGGAAGGCAGAGCCAAAAGGACGATAGTTTTTAAAAATGCGCTCGAAATGTTTTTTATAGATATCGGTAATGCGGTCGCTGCATTCCTTTTTATACTTAAAATCGTTGGAATAGCTGCTGGATTGAAATCCCTGCGCCTTTATATCAGGGTGTAACTCCCAAAATATTTTCAGCAGGTCATCAATATCGGTTTGGGTAAGGAAAGGAACATGAACAAATCCTTGTTTGTCAAATTTTTCCTGAAGTGCCGGGTCCTGAAATATTTCTTTGCCGTTTACCGGTAGTTTGGGTTTGCCATAAAGATCTTCCAGCCATTGCGGAGTTAACTTTGGGAAGTTATAGTCTATCAAGCCAAGGCTCTTACCAATTTTTGGTTTGTCAAAAATATTTTCGCCAAACTGTTCGAAGTTGGTCATAAAGGTTTCGTCTTGTTCGAACAATTCAACCTTGCTGCCAAAATCTTTATTCCAATACGCGATTTGGAATTTTGCATCCTTATGGGTGAAGTAAATATTGGTGGTTATACGGATGTTATCTGAAACGTTGGGAGGCGAGAAATGTATAATGCTTTGATCGAAAATAATGGCCTTCCCTGCTTTCAAAAAGACCGGTTGGCCATAGGGTAGAATTTCTGTTTGTACATCATCATACAATCCCGGCACGGTTGAACCACGATAAGTGGGAATGATGCGATTGGACTTAGGAATTACGTGCAATACTCCATTCGTATCGTTCAAATCAATAAGTGGGCACCAGATATTGATGCCTGTAAAGGCTGTTTCATCCACCAGTGTCATATCCTGGTGAACCTGCATAATAGATTCTGCACCCGGATATTTAACGATAAAGCTGCCGCACATTACTTTAAAGTCAACCAGGTTTTGATTGATCCAACGGCCGCCAATTCTTCTTATCTCTTCATCTGCCGTTAAACGGTAATTTTTATCCTTGGAGAAAGTGCTTGGAAAAAATCCTTTTTCATCTACCGGGTGCAGGTCGTGGTATAATTTTTCGAGCTCGGTAATTTGGGCCGGGTCGTAAAAGTCAACAACAACATATCCTTCCGATTCAAACTGCTGTTGCAGCTTTTCATCGGCGAATACGCGTTTCATTTTATCGGGGAAGTTGAACATGTTCTCTTCTTAATTTATGACACTCTTTGCTTTATCTCGCGAATAATATTCAGTGGCGTGTACTTTTCGAAAAAACTTCGTTTATCTACCCAAACGTTTTTCTGCTCTTGTACCAGTTCGGGTTGTTTTACTTCGGGCTCTGTTTGCTTTACTTCTACAATAATTTCTTTTTGAGGTTCAGGTGTTGGCGCTGAGGCCGGCTCTTCTTTTTTACTACCATCAATATTATAGTTGAACAGTTTAGCAAGATGCTCTACCATTTCAATATTAAAAGAGTTGCCGGAGCCTTTAATTTTTGCCAGCAGGTCATCGGCCGAAATATCTTTTACGGCGTTATCAACCAGTCCTAAAAGTTTAAGGCCTTCAGGTTTTTTTCCGGCATCGTATAAGGCAGATAGTTTGCCATTGTTATAATGTGTGTAGAAATAATCATCCACCTCGTATTTCTCTAGTTTCTTTCCGCCGCTTTCGTGCTGCATATGGAAGTGATAGAGCGGGGCATCGGATTGTGTTACACCAAAACCAACAGCTAAACGCGTGGCATCGGAAATATTTGGAGGCGAGGCATGAACAGTACGGTTGTCGAATATGAGGGCCTGTCCTGCCTTCATCGGAATAAGTTTCAGGTATGGAAAGATGGAAAACACATGGGTATCCAAAGGCGTTTTGAATTGCGGTGCGGGGGATGCGCGGTGGTGGTCGAAATACTTATGGCTGCCAACAACTACGCCCATGGCGCCATTCAATAGGTTGGTATCCACCAGGGCTGCCCAAACGGTGCTGGAGGTAAAGCCCGCTGCTTCATCGGTAAAGCTCCAATCCTGGTGAGGAGGAACTACACCAATAGGGTTCTTTTCCTTTACAACATAACTGGAGGTGAAAATTTTATAATCCTCAAAAAGTTCATCCGCGTGTTTTGTTATTACGGATTTTATTTTGCCCATTACGCCGGTTACAAAATCGGGATTGGCGTTATCAAGGCTTACGTGAAAACCGTAAAATGGAATGTGGTCGTTGTTAAGCGTGTTGTAGTATTCCTTTAAATCGTTCACCTCGCTTTCGCTTAGCAGATCAACCAATACATATCCTTCCTCGTTATATTGTTTTTGTAAAGCAGGGTCTTTAAAAATCGTTCTCATGTTTTTCTCTTTATATCGCTGATAAAATTCTTTGAATTGCGTTTCGCTAACCTGATCAAATTTTTCTGTTACAATTTCTGTGGGCTTTACAAACGTTGGTTGTTGGCCAATGTTTACATACCGCATAAAAAAATCATCCTCTACCAAATATTTTTCAACTTCCTCCTTTTCGTTGCGATGATAGAACATCAACTGCGCTTTACCGGGTATTAAGCCAAAAGTTACAGCAAGTCTATCGGCGTTCGTGCTGTTTAAATGCGATGCATGAACCAGTGCATGATTAAAAATAAATGCTTCACCCGCTTTCATCTTTAATGTTTTCATTCGCTCCCTTATCAAGGGCTCGATTCCGGTTATCACTACAGGCAAACTGGGCCCCCGTAAAGTTGAGGTGAGTTTGTGGCTTCCATCCAACACGGTTATGGCGCCGTTGTTTTCATCCACCTCCTGCAAGGGCACCCAAATGGTATAGGAACCAAACCTGCTTTCATCAACTATGGTCCAATCCTGATGGACGGGCATATGGCCACCCTGGCCGGGAGGCTTGCATAAAAAACTGGCCCCCATTAAACGATAGCCTTCAAAGAACTTTTTTACGGGCGCATCAAAAACAGCACCTACTTCTTCACTTACTTTTTTCTTTTCCTCCAGGTCGTCAAAAAAAGTGGTGGAATGAAAATAGGGCGAGTTGCCTTTATGATGCTGGTATATCTGCCTTAAGGCTTCAACCTGTTCAACATCAAAAAAAGGAACTACCACATATCCCTTGTCTTCTAAATCCTTATTTAGTTTTTGGTCGCTTAATATCATTACGCTTCGGCTAAAAACAATTTCTTTATCCGGTTCAGTAAACCCACTTGTTCTTCGTCAATTTTTGGTGCCTTCAATCCCTGCTCAAATTCCTGTACCGTCAAAAATTTTTGTTTGTAGGGGAATTTGGCAATTACTTTGGGCTCGGCCACTTTCATCCAAGGGTTAAACATCATGTAAAAGTCTTTATCTACCTCCCACACTTTTATTTCCCTTGGATCTGATGGGTCTAAGTTGTAATGCACGGAGGCAATTTCTTTAGGCATTAAAATAAGTTGGATGGCTAACCTTAGCCCAGTGGTTTTATTTATGGCGGAGTAATGCACGATACTGTCATCGAGTATGATGGCATCTCCGGCTTTGGTTTCCAGCGGCACCAGGAATTTATCGATGATGTCCTTCTTTATTTCGTCCAGTTCCCAAGGTACCATGGGGCCGCGGAACTCGCCAAATCTTTTATGGCTGCCGGGTACCACCTGCAGGGTTCCGTTGGCCACGGTTGAATCAACCAGTGGACACCAGATGGACACAGAAGTGTACTTACGCTCCTCTACAAAAGCCCAGTTTTGGTGCAAAGGCACCTCGCCACCTTCGGATTTTTTGCGGATAAAGTTGGCTATGATTGGTTTAAAACCGGCCAGGTATTTTTCTACCTCGGGGGCAAATTCTTTAGTAATAATATCGAAGACCAACTGTTTATACTCGGGGTTCTTATCAATAAAGGTAAAATCGTAGGTAATTTCGGGTACGTCTACCGTAGAAACATCGGCGGGCATGATAGTGCCACCGCTTTTAGGCAGGGTATCGAAAAACGCCTTTTTCAGTTTTTCCACTCTTTCCGGGCTCATAAAAGGAACCCGCACGTAGCCGTCCTTATCAAACTGCTTTTGCAGGGCGCTGTCGTTAAAAACTTTTCTCATAAGCTCAATTATATATAGTCTGCAATTTCGTCTTCTACCCTCCTAAAATACAACAAACCTGCCACAAATAAAATCAATACCGGAATGATTGAAATCAGGAAGTAAGGAGAGGGCATTTTATCGCCCACCAGGGTGTACCTGTAGCCTTCTATAACAAAAGCCATGGGATTGAGGTACATGAGTTTGCTAAGGTGCGGGGGCAGAATGGTGGCCGGGTAAAAAACAGGGGTTAGCCAGATGCTGAAATTGATAATGTATGGCGCTATATGCTGAAAATCGCGGTAACGGAAGGTGAGGGAGGACATCCAGATGCCAATAGAGAAGCCAGCCAGGATATTGAGCAGGAAAAAGAAAGGGAAGAAAATGATCTTCCAATCGGGCACCACTTTGAACATTATGAGGGCGATAATGATAAGGGCGAAAGAAACCAAAAAGTCCACCGCGCCTACCAGTATTTTTGAGAGTGGCAGAATGACCTTGGGGAAATATATTTTTTTGAGAATGTGCTGCGACTCTATAAGCGAATTGCCAATGCCATTGGTAAGGTTGGTAAAGTAGTTCCAGCCTATCATGCCAACCAGCGCGAAGAGGGGATAAGGCAGTTTGCCGGTGTCGACCTTGATGATGCGGCCGAAAAAGAAGGTGAAAATGATGATGGAGGGAAGGGGTTGCAACAGTATCCAGAAAACGCCGAAAAATGTTTGGGCGTATTTAATTTTAAGATCGCGTTTGGCAAAGGTGATAACGAGGCTGCGGTTTTGCCATATCTTACGCAGGTACGTAAGCAGGGGCTCCCTATCAGCGGTTATAACTTTTACCTCTTCCATTACTGCCCGAATATAGAAAAGGTTGGCGGTTTAAAGTTGCTTTGTGCGAATACAGATGGAACGCTGATCTGTTATGATCATTATGATGAAATTATGATTAATGCAGTTTTTATTAATGCAATAGAAGGCCGATCAGTTATGATAAATGATGATAATGCAAAGAAATAAACAACCCTGTATTGATCATAATTCTATCATAAAAATCATAATTAATCAGCGTTCTATCTGTATTTTCAAATAATGTTAAGGACGGTACACTGCCCCGCCTATAGAATCTTTCGTGGCACCGGTAACGCTTTTAAGCACGTTCACCTCGTTGCGCATCCGCAAAACACCCATAAAA
>JAQBNQ010000234.1 GCA_028288545.1 Bacteroidota bacterium | reverse complement strand
TTTGGTACTTACGCGCTTAAATCATTAGAAAGCGGTAAGATCAGCAACAAACAAATAGAAGCAGCCCGTGTTGCTTTTACACGTTTTATGAAGCGCGAAGGAAAAGTATGGATCCGTATTTTCCCTGACAAACCAATTACCAAAAAGCCTTTGGAAGTGAGAATGGGTAAAGGTAAAGGTAACCCGGAAGGATGGGAAAGCCCAATCCAGGCAGGAAGAATCATATTTGAAGTGGATGGTGTATCACGTGCAGTAGCTGAGGAGGCTATGACACTGGCAGCTCACAAAATGTGCGTTAAAACAAAATTCATCACCCGCCGCGACGCAGTCGAAGGCTAATAAGAATTTGGAATTGCGGATTTCGAATGGTGGATTTAAATCCGAAATTCAAAATCCGATATCCGAAATAAAAAATTAATTAAGATGGGAGCTAATAAAAAAATAAATCACGAAGACGTGAAGCAGATGGTAACCGAAGATCTGGTTGCTAAAATTGCCTCTGAAAAAGCAGAGCTGAACAAAGTAAAATTTGGTCATGCTGTTACTTCGTTGGATAATCCTTTAAGTATCCGTACTAAAAGACGCGACATTGCACGTCTTATCACTGAATTAGCAAACCGTACTAATCAAAAGAGCAAAGCTAAATAAGCCATGGAAAGAAATTTAAGAAAAGAAAGAATTGGTCTGGTAACCAGCGATAAGATGGAAAAGACCATTACTGTTACTATCGAAAGAAGAGTAAAGCACCCTATCTATGGTAAGTTCGTAAAAACAACCAAGAAGTTTAAAGCGCATGACGAAAAGAATGACGCTAAAACAGGTGATACAGTTAAGATCAGCGAAACCCGCCCTTTGAGCAAAACAAAGCGTTGGAGATTGGTAGAAGTATTAGAAAGAGCAAAATAAATTCACAATAAGGAAGGCCTGGCGGGAAAGGGGATTTGTGAAATCCAGCTTCATTGCCTACAAAAGCCCAACTTTTAAACTTTAAACAATGTTACAGCAGGAATCAAGAGCCAACGTAGCCGATAACAGCGGCGCAAAAGAAGTACTCGTTATCCGTGTACTGGGCGGAACTAAAAGAAGATATGCCCGTATTGGCGACAAAGTTGTTGTATCTGTAAAAAAGGCTCTGCCTACAGGCGGCGTTAAAAAAGGAAGCGTATCAACTGCAGTAGTTGTAAGATCTACGGTGGCTACGCGCAGAAAAGACGGATCATATATCCGTTTTGATGACAACGCTGTGGTTCTTTTAACTCCACAAGACGAGCCAAGAGGTACCCGTATTTTCGGACCAGTTGCCCGCGAACTTCGCGATAAGCAATTTATGAAGATCGTTTCATTGGCACCTGAAGTACTTTAAATACCCCTCTAAATCTTCCGCCGCGGCGGAGAGACTTAAAAACAAAATAAAATAAGAAGTTATGAAATTTCATGTTAAGAAGAACGACGAAGTAATCATTATAGCCGGCGATGACAAAGGCAAAAAAGGCCGTATCATAGAAGTGGACCGCAAAAATTCTCGTGTAATTGTTGATGGTGCAAACCTTAACAGCAAGCACACCAAGCCAAGTGCAAAAACACCAAATGGCGGTATCGTTAAAACTCCTGGGTCAATCCATATTTCTAATGTTCAGCTTATTTCTGATGGCAAGCCAACAAGAATAGGAAGAAAAGAAGAAAAAGGTAAAACTGTAAGAGTATCAAGCAAAACAGGTAAGACTTTAAATTAATCCCCAAAAGGACTTAGAATATAAAATTGGCACATCGAAAGAGGTGCCAATTTTTTTTATGCCGGACCCCTCTAAATCTCCCCGGAGGGGAGACTTAATACATGGTCTTCGATTGTATAGGACAGCATTTATAATCTCATTTAAATGCTATTAGATTTGAGGCATGATCAGTTGGCAGTGTAAATCCTTTAAAGAGCTTTCGGTGCAGGAGTTGTATGGCATTATGCGCTTACGCCAGGAGGTTTTTATTGTAGAGCAAAACTGCCCTTACCTGGATGCAGATGGCAAGGACCTTAAATCATTACACTTAATGGGTTATGAGGGGCAGGAACTCACAGCTTACTCCAGGCTGGTTGCCCCCGGCGATAGTTATACAGAGGTTTCTATAGGCAGGGTAGTCAGTTCAACCCAATATCGCAAAAGCGGTTACGGTAAATTGTTGATGGAAGAATCCATCCGGCAGATTGAAACTATTTACGGCAAATGCCCAATTCGTATAGGGGCCCAAATGTATCTACAGAGATTTTATGAAAGTTTTGGTTTTGTAAGGGAGGGAGAGGAGTATTTAGAGGATGGGATACCACATATAATTATGGTTAAGCCAGAATAGACAATTAGTCTAAGTGGTATTTAATCAGGCTCCAGGTTTGTTTTGTTTTTCCGTTCCCTAAAGTCAATTCACGGTAAACCATGCCGATATTTGGTGCGATATAGAGGTTATCAATTATGTCATAATTAAAGGATTGGCCAACTTTGGTTTGAATGAAAACGTTGGAATAGTTTTGCCCGAGATTTGAGTAATCACCAAGGTAAGAATCGGAATAGCTTTCGTATAAATTGTTTCGCCAGGTCACTCCTTGCGCGACAGGAAATAATATTGCCAGCATTGGATAAGAGTTTGGAGGGCGATAGAAATTTACCGTATCTCCGTTTGTTACCTCTGTGAAAGTATCAATGAATCCCTTAGAATGGGAGTACTGCCAAAGTAAAGAAGGAGAACCGTTCAGAAAACTTGGGGAAACAATGGTTATTGTCAAAGTATCTTTTGTGTGGATTACTGTATCGGGAACAATATCCTCAATTACATAAATCCATTGGTCTCCAACTTTGTTCGGATAACCGCTCATACCTAAGCTGGTAACTTTATGTTTATGACATCCCGTAGCTATTATGGTAGCTAAGATCAATAACCAGGGAAACAGGGATTTATATATATTCATTTGAACGCATCGAGTTAACGCAATTTTCCTTGTTATATTGGGTAAAGATTTTCATTTACTCCTTAGTGCGCTTATCAAGTTCTTTTAGTATCGTGGGTATTCTGTGAGCTCCGCTCATGTTCTTAACTTTATCAGCTGCATCGGCGACATCTACGCCAATGGCGGATACATACAGCGGCACTTTACTTCCACCGCGTGTAACGGGAACAACAGTTTTGTCATTGCCCATAAATTTTGTTTTTGCAATACCGATAACAGGAACCTTCTCATCCAATTTCTCCCATAAGTGCCCGCCCAGGCCATACGAAAGTTGATTATCTGTGTACACATAGCCGTCAATGATAATGGCATCCAGGCTGGTTAATTTCATCTTCTCCAACACAGCGAGAATACAAGGCAATTCTCTTTTGTAAAATTGGCCGGGCACGTATTCGTCAACAGGCGAAACAAACGTAATTATCGTTTCAACTGCCACCTCGTCCAGCCAATTAAACAGCACCCCAACGCATTTTGCGCCGGTTGCGGTATAATAAACGTCAATGGCTATATTCATTTACAGTTCCCCAGGTATTGCGATGTCATTACTATTCCCTTTTCCTGCACTCCTCATGCTCCTTCACAGTTACCATGGGCTCATTTTTCAGCAACTCAGTTATTTGCTTGATAAACTCCGTAAAGTTGGCATTGCCATTTGGATGAAAGCAAACGTCCTTTTCTCCTTCTTTACCCCAGTCTATAATATCGTATTGAATCCTGGGGCTGTTCTTGCTGTTAAACTCGCGGATAAAGGAATTGAATTTGGTGTAGGCCCTTCCATTCTTACCGCTGCCTATACTGTAAAACGAAATTACAAAGTTGCCTTTGTAATTATTTCCATTTGCTTCGGTTGCGACAGTATTTATTAGGCAAAGAAATGCAATCAATACAATCTTAACCTTCATTGTTCCCGTTTGCATTGATCATTCCTTAATCATAAAAATCATAATAAATCAGCGTTCTATCGGCTGTTAAGACTAATACATCAACTGCTTCTTACTATTGTTCTTCCAGCCGGCATCGCTTTTGTATTGGGCAAAGTAAATCTTCAGGTCGGCATCGCTGGCATAGTCAACAAAAAATATCTTCTTTTTGGCGACATCACTGGGGCACCGTTCTCGCCGGCCCTAGTCACGCTTTGTGAACGTGACGATGCTGGCGGTGGTCCTGGCGGTGGCGGCGGTAAAGGGATACCTTGTTCCCATCGGACTTGGGAAGACGATCTTGACCTTGCGGATATCGGAGTGGCCACA
>JAQBNQ010000207.1 GCA_028288545.1 Bacteroidota bacterium | reverse complement strand
ATATTGACACTTCGTTTTCGATGATACCAAAATTGGTTACTCCAAAATCGGGTAAGTTAAAAGTAGGCATGTTGTTTAACCAAAGCGAACCTCAAAGCGCCGAGGCCCTTAAACGGATACAGGAATTAGCTTCACAATTAAATATTGATTTGGTTTCGCTGCCCGTAAACAGCACCGCCGATGTGCAATTGGTAACGCAATCGTTGCTTACAAAAGATATTGATGCATTTTTTGCCAACCCGGACAATACTGTATTCGGATCGTTTGAAACAATTATAAAAGCCTGTAACAATGCTAAAGTGCCCGTGTTTACAAGCGAAGCAGGTTTAGTAGCCCGCGGTGCCGTTGCAGCGTATGGTGCAGATATTTACCAATGGGGTTACCAGGCCGGCGAACAGGCCTCGCTCTTTCTTAAAAATAAAAAGACCGATGGATTAAAGTGGGAAATGGTGAAGGTTAGGAAAAAAGTGTTCAACCCTACCGCTGCAAAACAATTCAACATTTCAGTTCCACCCGATTTTGAAGCTTTGAAATAATGGAGTTCTATTTAACGGCCATCATGTTGGGGCTTTGCCTTTCATCTATGTCGCTGGGTATTTTCATTACTATGAAAATTTTCAGCATCCCCGATATTACAACCGATGGCAGTTACACTTTAGGCGCCGTTATTACAGCGGTGCTGTTAACTGCCCATTGGCCGGCTTTTGCAATTATCCCCATTGTGCTTTTGGCAGGTGCATTGGCCGGTTCCTTAACCGGTATTATTCACACACAATTAAAGATAGAAGCGCTACTGGCGGGTATATTGGTTATGACGGGCCTCTACTCTGTTAACCTAACTATTCTGGGGCGTTCGAATGTTCCTTTGCTGAATGTCTCCAGTATCTTCCAATCGGTGCATTTGTTTAGTAACTCCATATATAATGATGCCTTAATTGGATTGATCTTTATCCTGCTCATCGCTGCAATACTGGCTTATGTTTTAAAAACCGATTTTGGTATTGCCATGCGGGCCACGGGCAACAGCGCCTCTATGACCCGCGCCCTCGGCATTAATAATAATGCTATGAAAATTATTGGCCTTGCTATTGCCAACGCTTTAACCGCCCTTAGCGGCTACCTGGTGGCGCAATATCAAAACTTCACCGACATCAACATGGGTATCGGTATCGTCATCACGGGTTTGGGTTCGGTACTGATTGGCGATGCGCTAATTAAATGGTTGAAGATAAGGTCAATCATTTGGCAGCTGGCTGTTGTTTTGGGTGGCAGCATTATTTTTCAACTTGTACTTGCCTTTACCCTAACCATAGGCATTGACCCCAACCTGCTAAAATTAGTAACTGCGGTTTTTGTTTTGTTGATAGTAAGCATTCCGGTTATAAGAAGGAGGAGCGCATCATGATAGAGTTGAATAATATTACAAAAACTTTTAACCACGGTGAGGTTAATGAAGTAAAAGCCCTTGGCAATATCTCGCTTAAAATTGAGAGAGCGGAATTTGTAGTTATTGTTGGCTCTAATGGTTCTGGCAAAACAACATTATTAAACATCGTTTCTGGTGCAGAGTTGCCCTCGGACGGAAAAATAGTTATCAATGGAAATGACGTTACCAAACTTGCGGAATTTAAACGGAGTAAATGGATTGCCCGTGTTTTTCAAAATCCCTTAAGCGGTACGGCGCCCGAGCTGAGCATCATCGATAATTTTCGCCTGGCTGCTTTGCGCACTACCCGCAAAAAATTAGTTATCGGTGTAAATGATGCTTTTAAAAAGCAGGTGAAAGATAAAATTGCAACCTTGGGTATGGGGCTCGAAAATAAAGTGGAACAGCCTATGGGTACCTTATCGGGCGGGCAACGACAAGCGCTTACGCTATTAATGAGCGTAATGGACAATACGGATATTTTATTATTGGATGAGCCCACTGCGGCACTCGATCCAAGAAGTGCTAATCTTATTCTGCAAACTGCCGATACGCTTATAAAACAGTACAAACTTACCGCTGTACTTATTACCCATAATCTTAAAGACGCCCATCAATATGGGAACCGGCTTATACAAATGAGCGAAGGACAAATAATCAAAGATTTAAGCGGATCAGAAAAAAGCAAGTTGCAATTGCAGGACCTCTTTGGATGGTTCGCATAATTCAACCAGAGCGGAATCACATATTCTTAGTTTGCTGTATAAACTCCTCTGTTGAATTAGTTTTTGGAAAGGGCGTGTTTGGCACTGGAACGTTCAAGAACTTACAAAGAGGTTCCCATCCATCTTTTACGTTATAAATCAACAAACGGTCTTTCGGCAAATCCTTTAAAGCCCTTTCGTTCCACTCGTTAAACCTTTTGATAACTGTCGCTTTATCCTTTACATCCGCTCCAAATTCCTTTTTCTTCATTCTTCCAATATATCCAAATACCTTCATCCTGTTCCTCAATTTCGGTGAAAAGGGTAACTGAACCAGGGTCTTCACCATCTTCAGCGGTCCCGGGCGGCCTACATTCAGTATGGTATCCGAGGCGCTCTTAAACCAACTTTCGGGGTCGCGCATAGTGTGAATGATTTTTGCATCCGGGTATTTTTTAATCAACTGCGGGTAGTATTGTATTATCGGAAAATCAACAGCCGATCCAAAACCCTGTAACATTTTGTCCCAATCCACCTGTTCGCCGCGCTCTGCCCGTTGAAAATAAGCTATGTGTTCGGGCGTATTTGCTATCAACTCGTACATATGATAGCACTTGCCAAAACCCAATTGCTCCAAAGCATTTTTAAGGGACATGGTTCCTGTCCTTCCTTGTCCGGTGCCAATAACTTTTAATGCCATAGATTTTGTTTGTGGCTTAAAGCTAAAAAAGGAAAGGGTTCAATCAAAACTTAATTTTGGGATGACACAAAAAAAAGCCGCTCCTTTTGGGAGCGGCTTCTAAAACCCGATAAAAAACTATTTAGAAACGATAAATCTTTGACGTGTTACAATTCTGTTATTTTCCAATTCAATAATATAAACTCCGCTTCCAAAGGCATTAGTGTTTATGTTTTCTGTATTTAAACCCACCACCGAAGATCCTTCATACAGCATAACCCTTTGGCCCGAGATATTGTAGACATTAATTCGTACCACTCCTTCTATGTTACTGCTAAAATCGACAGTTAAATTATCCTGTGCCGGATTAGGATATAACCGCATTTCGGGTATTGCATCAGTTTCAGTTGCAGGAAGAGAAGCGTCTGTTTCGCCGAGTGCTGCTAAATGAAGGTTACCTGTAATATTTACATCATAATCTTCCACCTCGCCATAAGTATATGCGGCACACGGGTTGGTTTGATAAGCGCCGTACTGCATTTGCACTCTCATACGGGTAACGCCATTTAATGCGGTAGTTGGCACACTAAACGCTTTACTGGTAGCGCCTGTTGAATTAACCTGTGCAACCATTTCACCGGCATCGGTAAATACTCCATTGTGGTTGTAGTCAATATACACCGTCCAGTACTCGTGGTACGAACCACTTGCAAAACCCGGGGTTACGCTAATGCTAGTAGCAGTGCCACCGGTAAGGTTAGTGCTTAAGGTTGTAAAATTGCCATAACCTGCATTGCTACCGCTGGTGTTACTGATAGTACCTATCGAAATCTTTTTGATGTATTCGTAATTGCTGTTTGTCCCCCTGGATGCACAGTAAGTTAAAGGACAACCGATAGTTGTAAAACTGGCGGCTGCACTATAAACGCTACTACCTGCGCCGCAAACGCTTAATACTGCAAACTGATAAGCTGTGCACGTTGCAAGACCACTTATGTTGTAGGTAGGTGTAGCAAGGCCTGTTATAGTGGTCCATCCTGCACCGGAAGATGATTTGTATTCGATTGTATAACTGGTTGCACCACTAACTGCACCCCAGGTTAAAGAAGCTCCTGATGCCGTAATAGCAGATGAAGTAAGACTTGTTGGCACTCCACAGGTTACCGTGGCAGAATTGGTAGTAAAAGTACTGGACGCCGAAAACGCTGACGACCCCGAAGCACAAACTGTTTGTACCTGCCACTCGTAATTAGAAGTTGCTACTAAGCCGTTGGCAGTAAACGCGGTGGAAGCGGAAGTACCACTTGTCCAAAGGGTGGTGCCTGCAACTCTGTAATGCACATTATAACTTGTGGCTCCCGCAACTGCTGTCCAGTTAAATGTAGCTGCAGAAGTAGTAACTGCCGTAGTAGATAAGCCCGACGGTACATTGCAGGTATTAGCCACCAATGGTTGAATGCCTATTAAAGCGGCATCACCGGTATTAAAAGTATACGGATTCGGGTTAAGATTAGTGATAACAAAATAGCCGTTATCATATCCGCCCCAACCCCAGTTCATGTGAAACATATTATTTGCATCAAAACCATCGCACACCCAGGTATGACCACCGCCCGAAGCTTCAAAGCCCTCATATTGAATTGGGCGTCCTGCGCTTAATTCGTTTTCCAACAAGGTTATCCATCCTGCAGCGGTGTAACTTGTAGGTTTAACGCCCTGCATAGTAGCCGCATTATAACCGAAATAGGTAGCATATGATTTTTGCGCGCATGGACGTCCTGTACCTGCTTCTGACTGCAATACCCAGGCCCCACTTCCCCCTTGGTTATCGTCCCCGTAATCCATGGCCACACTTACCCCGCAGTGATACATTAAAGTAGCAACGGCTGTATTGTTTGCCGTTAAGTTTAATGGCATAGCTGCCCAATTATAAGTGGTTGCTCCAAAATTGGCAGACTGCACACCGTAGTTATTAGAAAAAGACGGAGGCGCATCTGTATAAGAATAGGAACCTGTTCCTGTTGCCGGGTAGTTCCAGAATTTCATGATCTGCGCCATTGCCGTGGCCACACAGCCAGTTACAGCTCTTTGGTTATCGGTGGTACTAAAGGGACATAGTTGATTGTAATACGGTTCCTGGTTCCAGGTTGTTGTAACCAATGGGGTAACTACGCCGCTTTTTGTAATTCCAGGATTTACACCTTGTTGATACGAACTCCATAATCCGCTAATACGGGCATCGGCGCTTACATGTTGTTGAATACCGTTATAAATTTTAGCGGCCGTTTGATTCATCCAGTAGCCAATCGCTTTTTTTTGCGCCACATTTACATCAAACGCAGTTTCGCTGGAATAGCCTAATACAGGCTCCATATTATCATCGCCTGATACGATTACAAAACCCTTTGGATTAATGTCAAAAACGTAGAAATCAACGGTGTTATCCGCTTCTGCTTTGGTGTAGGCCAAAGTTGCACTTACCGTGCGCCCCGAGTTAACATAAGCTTTGTAAAAAGTAACCGCTACCGTTTGTGCGTTTTGCAGCGTAACCACGCCGGCATTTAGCCTGTAGTTAACAACCATAATACCGATCACTGAAAGTAAAAGGATCTTTTTCATAAAATATTTTTTGGTTAAGGGTTATGGGATATCGCAAATCACTACCCCTAAGGTAAGGGATTAAAGGCTTATGGCTTTTATTGCCGGCCTTATTTTAGGGGCGGTAAATTATGCTTAATAAGATATGGGTATGATAATAACCTTCGCCCGTTCACTTACGGGCAAAAAAAAGCCGCTCATTTATGGAGCGGCTTCTAAACAAAATCATAAATTTTTATTTTGAAATGATAAACCTTTGATGGGAAAGAATCCCGTTGTTTTCCAATTCGAATATGTAGATACCGTTACCTAAGGCACTGGTATTGATGGTTTCAGCATTAAATCCTGATACTGCTGCCTTTTCATAGCCCAACATCTTTTGGCCTGCCAGGTTATAAATGTTGATTCTTACGCCACCTTCGCTTACGCTATTGTACTCAATGGTTACAACATCCTGTGCCGGATTTGGATATAGTTTCATTTCCGTTGGCAGATTTTCCTCTGGAGTGTTGGCAAGTTCCGGATCACCAGCTGCAAGATGAAGGTTACCTGTAATGTTAACTGTGTAATCTTCTACCTCGCCGTAATTGTATTGTGCACAAGGATTGGTTTGATATGCATTGTATTGCATTTGTATCCTCATTCTTGTTGCACCGTTAAGAGCAGTAGTTGGTATGATAAATGATTTGGTAATGGTACCACTCGAAAATCCCTGTAAAACCATCTCACCCGGATCAGTAAATACGCCGTTGTGGTTATAGTCAATATATACGGTCCAGTACTCACTGTACCAGGTTGTACTGGTAAAACCCGGGGTTAAGCTGATGCTAACGGTTGAAGCCCCGGCAAGATTAGTGCTTTGCGCAACGTAATTGCCATAGCCGACATTATTACCGCTCGTGTTATTGATGGTGCCGATAACTACCTTATTAATAAACTCATGTGGGGTGGTACCTTTCGAAGTACAATAAGGAACAACACAACCTATTGTTGAGAAGCTTGCAGCGGCGCTAAATGCACTTGTACCCGAACTGCAAATTGTTTGTACGGCAAACTGGTAACTACTGCAGCTGCTAAGGCCGCTGATAGTGCAGCTATTGGTAGTACTTTGAACCGTGGTCCATACTGATGAACTGGCTAACTTGTATTCCACATTGTATCGGGTTGCTCCGCTTACAGCACCCCACGAAAGGACTGCACCGGATGCGGTTATGTTTGATGATGTAAGCGTAGTCGGAACGTTACAAGGAATATTCGCCGCAGTTGTAAATGTTGTTGAAGCAGTAAACGCCGATGAGCCCGATGAGCACACCGTTTTTACCTGCCATTCGTAGCTGGTTGCAGCCGTTAAGCCCGTTACACTAAACGAAGCGGCAGTTGCAGTACCTGTTGACCAGGTAGTTGTTCCTGTTTTGCGGTATTGAATTCCATAACTTGTTGCACCGCTAACCGCGCCCCAATTAAAGGCAGCAGATGTGGTTGTTATCGCCGATGTGCTTAACCCCGACGGCACATTACATGCCGGTATGGCAGAAGTTGTAAATGTTGAGGAAGCAGTAAATGCAGAAGACCCCGAAGAGCAAACAGTTTTTACCTGCCATTCATAAGCCGTTGATGCAGTTAATCCAGTTACAGGAAATGACGCAGTTGTTGCAGTGCCTGTTGACCAGGTAGTTGTTCCTACCTTGCGGTATTGAATTCCATAGCTGGTGGCACCGGTTACAGCCGTCCAGTTAAAAGTAGCTGATGCAGTAGTAATTGCAGTAGTACTTAAACCTGCAGGAACATTACACGCCTGTGCAATCAGCGGTTGAATGCCTATTAGTGCAGCATCGTTGCTGTTAAACACGTATGGATTGGGGTTTAGATTTGTTATAACAAAGTAACCATTGTCATAACCACCCCAACCCCAGTTCATGTGAAACATGTTGTTTGCATCAAAACCATCGCACACCCAGGTGTGACCGCCAACGCCGGGGTCAAACCCTTCGTATTGAATGGGGCGCCCGGCACTTAACTCGTTTTCGAGCAAAGTGACCCAGGCGGCCGCAGTATAATTTGATTGCCTTACACCTTGCATGGTGGCGGCATTGTATCCAAAGTAAGTAGCATAAGACTTTTGAGCACAGGGATTACCAGTACCAGCCTCCGATTGTAAAACATAAGCACCGCTTCCGCCCTGGTTGTCATCGCCATAATCCATAGCAACGCTTACACCGCAGTGATACATCAATGTTGCAATGTCTGTGTTAGCAGCACCGATACTGTTTGGCATGTTGGTCCAGTTGTAAGTAGTATTGGCAAAGTTGGCAGATTGCGCGCCATAGTTATTTGAAAAAGATGGTGGCGCATCAGTGTATGAAAACGAACCCGTACCATGTGCAGGGAAATTCCACTTTTTCATGATCTGCGCCATGGCTGTTGCAACACAACCTGTAACGGCTCTTTGGTTATCGGTAGTGTTGAAAGGACATAATTGATTGTAGTATGGTTCCTGGTTCCAGGTAGTGGCAACCAGTGGAGTTACTACACCGCTTTTTGCAATACCGGGATTTAAACCTTGTTGGTAGGTGCTCCATAAGCTGCTGATGCGGGCATCAGCCGGTACCTGCTGTTGAATACCACCATAAATTTTGGCAGCAGTTTGGGTCATCCAGTAAGCAACTCCCTTTCTTTGTGCAACACTAGCGTCAAAGTTTGATTCGGACGAGTAAGCCAGCACCGGTTCCATGTTATCGGTGGCAGATACAATTACAAATCCTTTGGGGGTAATATCAAACACGTAAAAATCTACGGTGTTATCAATCTCTGTTTTGGTGTATTGCAATACTGCACCAGCGTTGCGGGCAGCGTTGGCAACATTCGCCTTATAGAAAGTTAAGGCAACAGTTTGGGCCTGTTGTACACTTACAACATTAGCACTTAACCTTAAATTGTAGATGATTGCTAGTACTAAGAGTAGATGGCTTTTTTTCATAGTATTTTTTAAGAGAAACAAACAGGGCGTTGTATAAATACCGCCATTGCTTATCGTCCATCTGAATACGGCAGTATTTTGGAAAGGTTGTTTTTAAATCCCTGAAAAACACCGAATGAGATATTAAACAAACCAGGCCTCGTATGGTACTCGCGGAACAGGGCCTTTTCAACATTTTGACGTTCATAAAGGCGCCGGATTTTTATTCGTATAATAGCACCATCTTTCCAGCCAATATGAATGACACCCCAAAATTTCCGGAAGCCTTTTTAGCGGGGATGAAAACTTTGCTGGGACCGGAATTTGACGCATTCATACAAAGTCTGTCTTCTCCCTCTCCTACTTCCATTCGTTTAAACCCTTCCAAACTCATTACAAAGTTTGATGCCGAAGAACAGGTACCCTGGTGCGCAAACGGAAGATATCTTGCCGAGCGGCCTTCATTTACCTTTGACCCGCTTTTTCAGGCAGGTTGTTATTATGTACAGGAAGCCAGTTCCATGTTTGTTGAAGAAGCATGGAAGCAGATCAATCCCGATAATCAATCTGTCCGCGTTTTGGATCTTTGTGCAGCTCCGGGTGGTAAATCTACGCATCTGTTGTCCTTAATAAGTAAGGACAGTCTGCTTGTTTCAAATGAACTCATACCCAATCGGAATAAAATACTGCAGCAAAATATTATTAAGTGGGGAAACGCTAATTGCATTATCACTCAAAACAAGGCGGAGGACTTTGCCAAACTTGGCAACTATTTCGATGTCATATTAATAGATGCCCCTTGCAGCGGCGAAGGCCTGTTCAGAAAAGATAAAGATGCTATTGAGGAATGGAGCGAAAAAAACGTAGTGATGTGCTCCCTCAGGCAGAAAGAAATACTGCAAAACGCTTTGGAGTGTCTAAGGCCCGGGGGATACATTATATATAGTACCTGCACTTACGAGCCCGCCGAGAATGATGGACAGATTGAACAGTTGCCTGTTGATAGTTGCCTGTTGCCAGGAGTTACAGACATTCCCGGCCTTGTAAGAACCAAATACGGAGTTCAATTCTTTCCGCATAAAATTAAGGGGGAGGGATTTTATTTGGTGGTGATTCAAAAGCCCGGAGGAGAAGGTCAGATCTCAAACCGGAAACAACTAACTGAAAACAGAAAACCGGAAACAGAAAACCAAAAACTGTTACAAGCCCCCGAAGAGTTTTACGAATTCAAAAAGAATGATCTTGTTTTTGCGATTCCGGCACTTATGCAAACTGATTTTGCCATACTGGAAAAGAACCTGTACATCCGCAATGCCGGTATTTTTATGGGCACAACCAAGGGTAAGGATTTTTTACCCTCCCATGATGTTGCCCTAAGTAACGAAATCAACACCTCACTTCCGTCTATTGAACTGGATTATGACCAGGCCATTGTTTACTTACGTGGGGAATCAATTAAAACAGTTACCAGCATCCGTGGGTGGTGCCTCGTCAAATACCAAAACCGTAACCTTGGCTGGATAAAGGTAATGGATGGAAGAACCAACAATTATTTCCCGAAGGATTGGCGCATTTTGAAGAAATAATCCGTAGGGGCAAGGTTCACCCCTTGCCCTTTGTAGCCAAGGGCAAGTGTGAATCTTGCCCCTACATAAATCTCCGTTAATCCATTAATCTTGCAATCATGAAAATCCTCCACACCGCAGACTGGCATCTGGGCAAACGCCTGGAAAACTTCTCGCGCTTTGCCGAGCAGGTGGAAGTGATGGACGAAATATGTGGCATTGCAGAGCGGGAAAATGTAAACGCAGTAATTATTGCCGGCGACCTGTTCGATAATTTCAATCCCACAGTGGAGGCTGTTGACCTGTTTTACAAAACACTGAAACGCCTTGCAGCTAACGGCACCCGCGCTGTTATAGCCATTGCCGGCAATCACGATTCGCCCGATAGAATTGAAGCACCGGACCCATTGGCCCGCGAGTGCGGGATAATTTTTGCAGGTTTTCCAAATATCTGCGTAGTTCCTTTCTCACTTGATAATGGAATTGCTGTTACAAAAAGCGATAAAGGGTTTATCGAAATTAAGGTGCCGGATGTTAAATATCCATTGCGGCTGTTACTAACGCCCTATGCAAACGAATACCGCCTCAAAACCTTTTTAGGTATTGAAGATGCCGCTGCCGAACTGCGAAATGTTTTGGCCGAACAATGGCAAAAGCTGGCTGACCAATATTGCGATAAGAAAGGAGTGAATATGTTGGTGGCGCATTTGTACCTGATGGAAAAGGATGGCCTACAACCTGCGGAACCGGATGATGAAAAACCCATTTTGCACATCGGCGGAACCCAGGCAGTGTATTCCGAAAACGTTCCTGAACAAATGCAGTATGTTGCCCTGGGGCATTTACATGCAAAGCAAATAGTGGACATACACCCCTGCCCTATTTTATATAGTAGCAGCCCTTTAGCTTATAGTTTTAGTGAGGCTAACCAGGCAAAATTTGTAGTGCTGATAGATGCAGAACCCGCAAAGCCTGTTAAGTACAACGTAATACCACTTACAAAAGGAAAAAAATTATTGAGGGCAAAGTTTTCGAACGTTGATACTGCCATTCAGTGGCTTGAGTTCAACCCTAACACGCTTGTTGAACTTACCATGGTTTCTGATACTTTTCTAAAGGCAGAGGACAGGAAACGCTTATACGCTGCCCATGATGGAATTGTAAATATTGTTCCGGAAGTAAAGAATATTGAAGCCTGGGAAAAATCGCGCAGTGTAATTGATATATCTAACAGCATTGAAGTTTTGTTTGCCGATTATTTTAAACAGAAATACAACCAGGAGCCTAATGAAAGACTAATGGCCCTTTTTAAAGAAGTTTTAGCCGCGGAGGAAAATACATGATACCACTCAGCCTTATATTAAAGGGGATTTATTCCTACCGCGAGGAACAGCAAATTGACTTTACCCGCCTTACCGAAGCCAACATCTTTGGCATTTTTGGCGCGGTTGGTAGTGGCAAGTCCACCATCCTGGAGGCAATATCATTCGCTTTATACGGAGAAACTGAACGCCTGAACCAGCGCGATAACCGTAATTATAATATGATGAACCTCAAATCAGACGAGTTGCTGATTGACTTCATCTTTAAAACCGGTTACCAGGATGGCGAATACAGGTTTATTGCAAAAGGAAAAAGAAATAGTAAAGCTTTTGAAAAGGTGGGAACTTTTGAGCGCACCGCTTACAAGAAATCCTTTGATAGCTGGGAACCAATTGATGTTTTATCGGTAGAAAAGATCATTGGCTTAAGTTACGACAACTTCAGGCGCACCGTTATTATTCCTCAAAATCAATTCCAGGAATTTTTACAATTGGGCGACAAGGATCGCACCCAAATGATGAAGGAGTTATTTCACCTTCAAAGATTTGAATTGGATGACAAGGTAAAAGTGCTGGAAGCAAAAAACAATGAGGCCCGCACAATTTGTACTGCACGAATGGCCCAAATAGGCCCGGTTACTGAAGAAGAAATTATTCTATCTGAAGAGCAGTTGAAAGCCATAAGGACAAATATCGCTGATGAAGACAAGGTGATAAAAGAAAAACAAAAGGCGGAACTGGAATTCAAAAATCTGAAGGAATTACTGGATAGGGTTTCGACGCAACAACAGAAGGTTACAGGTCTACAGTCCAATTCGGATAGCGTGAAAGAGCTGGAAAGACAACTAAAGGAATATGAATACTGCTTACTAAATTTTAAGAACCTGATTGATAACCATCAATCCCTTAAAAAAAGCATTAGTGCTCAACAAGCGGATATCCGGGTTCAGCAAAACAAGCAACAGGGTCTTCAAAAACAGCTAAAAGAAAATGAAACCGTTTTTACACGGGTTAAAAACGATTTCGAAAACCGGGAGCAACTGAATACCCGGGGTGATGAATTGAACAAAGTAATCAGCATCAAAAAACTTGAGGCAGAAGAAAAGGTACTTGACGAAAGAATATTAAAGGGGAACAACGTATTAATCGATGTACAAACTAAAATTGCAGCTTTAAACGAGGAGCAAAATTTAAAGAGAGCAAGTCTTGCCAAACTTAAAAAGAATGCTGATGACGTTGTTTTGATATCAACAGTGCGGGAATGGTTTATCATCAAAAATGGTATAGAACAAAATATCCTGAAAGCAAAAAAAGAAAAGAACGAACTTGAAAATGAAATAAAAGCGGGCAGGGATAAGCAGTTGAAGCTTTTCAGTAAAAACATTAAGGAAATTGTTGGACCTGTTCCGAGCGATAGTTCCTCATTTGAACTAACTGCCTTACTTGAAAATGCTATAGCCGCGCTTAAAAAAGAAGTATTGGATATTATAGACAGACTTCATCATCTTAATGCGCAGAATAAACTGGAAGAATACGCCTCCTCGTTAAAGGAAGGAGAACTGTGCCCCATTTGCGGAGCAACAGAACATCCGCACATTTTAAATATCACCGACGTAAAAACAGCCATTCAAACGGCACAAAACGATAAATCCCTTTGCAGTCAAAAGGTAGACATGCTTGATGATACGCTAAAGAAGTTTTCAAGCTCCATAACGCAATTAGAGGGACATCAAAAGAATCTTGAAAAGCTAAATATTAAGTTGGCCGCAGATGAGGCTCAACTCAAAAAACACAATGAAAAGTTTACCTGGAATAATTTTGACAGAGGCGATGAAGCCGCTTTAGAAAAAGCATTTGCAAAAGCCCAAAAGGATAGAAATCAAATTACAGAATTAGACGAAGCCCTGATAAAATTAAGTGCGGCTCTTGAAGAAGAAAGCAAGTTGAGTAAAAAATACGAGGATGGACTAAAGGGTGTTACCGAAGAGAAAGCCCGAAAATCCTCCGCTATTTCAACCCTTCATTCTCAGTTGAAAATATCAGACTATAGTTCATTTTCTACCAACACAGAAGTTGTGCTTCAGCAGGAAATGACGAACCTTAAAAACCAATACGAGTTGGCAGGAAAAGAATTTCAACGCATTGACACCATTATCTCGCAGTTGAAAAATGAGGATAGCCAGTTAAAAGGAAGTATTGAAGCTGGGTTAAAAAATCTTGGCGCGGCACAGGATTCTTTAACCGAAATTGAAACAGCCATTAACCAAAAGCTAAAGGATTCTGCTTACTCATCACTTGATCAAGTTGAGGCCCTTCTTAAAAGCAATTTTAATATTGAGGAAGAAAGAAAGAAAATAAATTCCTATAACCTGCAATTGCATTCGGCCCAAGAGCAGTTAAGTTTATTACAGGAACAGGCCGCCGGTAAAATATACGAAGATCACCAACACCAGGTACTTATTAATGAAATAAATGAACTGCAAAAAGTGCTTGATGCACACATAGCTGAACGCGAAAGGCTCATCAACCTAATCAAGTCGCAAAAGGAATCGCTTGCGCTTTTGCAAAAACTACAACAACAACTAGATGAACTTAATTTGCGCAAGGAGGATATAAATACCTTAAAGCAACTTTTTAAAGCAGGTGGTTTTGTCAATTACATTTCATCGGTGTATTTGCAAAATCTTTGTAACGAGGCGAATGAAAGATTCTACCAACTAACACGGCAAAAATTAAAACTGGAGATAAACGAAAACAACAACTTCCAGGTTCGCGACTTTATGAATAACGGGCAGGTGCGCAGTGTAAAAACCCTTTCGGGTGGTCAAACCTTTCAGGCGGCGTTATCCCTGGCTCTTGCCCTGGCCGATAGTATTCAAACGCTGACCAAATCGCGACAGAACTTCTTCTTCCTGGATGAAGGGTTCGGTTCATTGGATAAGGAATCTCTTCAAATAGTGTTCGACACGCTTCAGACTTTACGAAAAGAGAACCGGGTTGTTGGCGTTATTTCACACGTAGAAGAAATGCAACTGGAAATCGATACTTACCTGAAGATCACTAACGATGAAGAGCGGGGCAGCATCATTTCCCCAAGTTGGGTCAAAAACTAGCAGAACGCGCTGTTTTTTCGCAGATTCTGATGGCATTTAGCGCATCTTATTCCAGCGGTCAGTCCAATAAAAAAGCAGGCGGAAAAACGCTTTGCCTCCCTTGTGTTTGGCCTTAATTTTACCGCACATTAACGCAGAATAACTTTAAGACTATGCTAAAATTCCACAACCCCCTATGGGATGAAACTGAAACCCGAAAAAAGGCTGAACTTATCAGCAAGGCGATTACTACCAGTTCGGTAATATCACTTACAAACGATAACGGAGAAAAGCTTCTGATTGAGCCTTTTGTGCTTGGTATTCATAAGGAAACAGGCAAATACCTGCTGCAATGTTTAAAGAGTTTACCGCTTGAACTACACACCGATGAAGAAAACTGGCTTTTGCTGGAGGTAGACAGAATCCAGGAGCTTCAAACCACCACTATTGCCTCAAAGGCACAAAGGAAAAAGCACTTTTCGCTTTCCATTGAAATGGAAGAAATTATTGCCTCCGTATCCGATTCGCAAAAAGTCGTTTAACAAATTTCATCTCATTCACTACGCATTTACTAACTGCCAAATCATTTTTTTGAATGGATAGTACCGGGTTCAGCACCCGATATAGAGTCTACGCGTATCATACTACCACCTGCAAACTGAACATGATAATTACTCCATTGCTTAGATACCGCCCGCGCATCGGGCTTGTAATAATCTGTTGAAATAATCTGGGCACAACTGGCAAACGCGCAATTCATTCGCTTATAATCACCGGAACGGGCTTCAAAAGTTCCCTCATCGCTGCGGGTGCGAACTATATAACCTTGTTTAACGCGCTGTTGTATTTTTGTATAAAACACATCCGGTTCATTCATAATTACAAAAGCAGCTTCGGGTGTTTTAGGTTCGGCATAAACGAACATGGTGCGATTCTTAAATGAAGGATGTCCCTTTCTATAAACCGTAGCAGAGTTGCCCCCGGCATCCATAATAAATATAACCTTGCCTCTTGCCGCTCCTAATGTTGGCCAATTGCCGGCCAATACCGCTTCTTCAAGCGTTAAATAATTCCCTCTGACCTGATCCGGTGTTATTACACCGTTTAACTGCTCACCAAAAACACTTTTTACTTCCAGGTCCAACTCATCAGCAGCAACCGAATCGAAAGGAGCGGCTCTGGTAAGTCTTTTAAGAAAATGTATTTGATCTCCCGGAGCGGAAGTTTCGGTCTCCACATTGATAAATACCGGTGTATGGTCGGGGTGAGCATCACTCCACTTTTTTACTTCAGCTATCGCCTCTTTAAAAGTGTTGTTGGTAGATCTAAAATCAAAATCGGGAATGTGAAGCAATTTAAACCCCGGTTGCATGAGCGCATCCGTGCCCGATGAGGTTGTTTTAAATACATATTGTTTTCCCATTCGGTGATAAAACCTTCCACCCTCCGGATCGTTCCAAACATCCAATTCTAAACCGCGCACTCCGTATTTTTCCAACTGGTCGGTAAGTGGAGCGTTGTTATAATCAATTTGTTTTGGATCAAGATCGGCAGGCAAAAGTCCCATGCCGCGCAATGCCTTTAAAAAGCGAAGCACCGCTGCATCTGTACGTAAATGATAACTGTTGTGACTAGCTATTACCTGTATTTGATTGATTTTCAAATTATCACTGGAATGGTCAGTTTCAATGGAAGGCTTATCTGTTGAAAATGATAAAAGAAAAAGCACAACAAGTAAATGGGAATATTTCATTAAAGACATTTTTTTATAATTTAAACAATCATCCCGTTTACATACACATACAAGCGTTCTACCAGCCACACAAACACCAGCCAATCGGGAAAATAATCCAGGCGGATGAGGCCCATTATGTTTAATCCTGTTGTGTAATGCCAGGGGCAGCTACCTGTTGTAAGTTGCAAAATGTAGCCGGAAGTAAATTCTACTATATAAATAATTACAACATAAAGCGGAAGCCTTAGCCAAAAGGGCTTGTTCTTAATACGATCGTAAAGCAGCACTCCAAATATGGGAATGAGGGCATAAATAATGGCCATCCAAACATATGTGTATCCGGCAAGAGCAAGAGGCGGTTTATCGCAAAGGGGCGTATTGTTTACCAGGTCGGAAAATGCAGTAAAGAACACCTCGGTAGTTATACCAAAGCAAACAAAAACGATGATCATAAAAAAAATATGGACTTTCCTTCCCCTGCTAACCGGCATGGGGTAAAAGTAAGGAATTCGCGAACGTGAAATACGGCCGCAATCAACGATAGCGGATTTTTTAATAATATTGCGACTTATGAAAAAATTCTTTACACCAGTTCAGTGCTTTTGCGCTCTTGTTTTAATGATCACCATCCAATCATGCCAAAGCAAGTATGACAGCAAGGGCCGGCTATTGGCTGACTACCTTGTTCCGGCCTCAGGCAAACTGCATTTTACACCCATGTTACGTAGCGATAGTGCCTCGGTAAGAGAGTTTAAACCTGACACCTTATACTTTAATGGAAAACCATATACCGGTGGTATTGCGGCTTACGATAAGCGCGAGTTGATAGAACTGGAAGGATTTGCCACGAACGGGCTAATGGACAGTACCTGGAAATTTTATTTTGCCTCTGGTGGAGTACGTATTAAGGGCACTTATAAAGACGGTCGGGACATTGGCCTATGGCGCTCATACTATGGTTATGACAAACCTAAAGTCGATAAACTATATGATGAAAATGGGTATATGCTAATGAGGGCAGAGTATTTTGACAACGGCCATATCAAAGAATACCAAAACATAAAGCACCCCTTGTTCGACAATAAGGAAAGAAGTATTTCGCTGAGCAGCCATGGCGATATCATCAGTATTTACGTAGAAGATTCTGTACTGATGCTTAAGCAGGGTGATAAAACTGAACGTATTGGAAAGAATGTTTTTGCTGAGAAGAGAGCATCATCGATGCCGGTAGTCAAGTAGCCATAAACACCAGCGAGAGACATTTCACTTAATACTTTAAACTACAATACCCGCAGATTTTCTTTTTGAAGGTCTCTTCCCGCAGTAGTTGGTAATTATCGTTGAACCATTCGCATAACCTTGGGCGGTTCATAACTGCCAGTTTATCTATCTGCCTGTAGTATTCATCCAAATGATAATTGATATTGAGGTTATAAACTGAACCCGCCGAGATGTATAAAAAAGTAAGGTCTTCATCTTCCGGATATTTTTTCTGATATTTTTCAAGCAATTCTATGGTTTCATTAAACCGGAAGAAGTAGTTAAAGTATTTACCTACAGCATAAACTTCTTCGGCCTTTAAGCTTGCTAAGGAAAGGTAGGGCTTCACTTTTTCAAAGGCGATATACATGTCGCTGTACAGTCTTTTCTTTTTGTAAAAGATACTGGCCGTTAAGTAGTAGTTATAAAAAAGGTGATCGCACAATTCCTTCTCGAATGAAGTATCTTTTTTAAAATGAGCTATCTCGTCCTCTATTTTTTTGAAGGCATCGACATTATCTTCCATACCGCGGAAGTATAAATGCGTTTTATAAACCGCGAGGTTAAAAGTGAGCGGCTTAAAATCATGAAACATTTTTTTTGCACTATCTATATAGGCGTAATACCGGGGATTAAAATGCTGATAGTTAAAGACATCTCCCTCCTCTAGTACAGAAGCCAGGTAATTGCTTATTAGCGGAAGATTTTTGCTTTCCAGCGGCACCTCAATGGCCGTTAAAAAATATTTATCTATCTCGCCTCGCTGATAGGCGGTTATCATCCGGCTAAAAGCAACGCGGGCTTGTGTTGTATCGCCTTTGGCCAGCCCATTGTAAAGCGCCAGTGGAAGAAAGTTAGAGGTAATACTATCGTCAAAATCTTTATTGACATGTAGAGTAATAGAAGCGACACGTTCCTGGTCAAGCCAGTACCTGAAAACCGGCTCATCCATTCTTTGATTTATTTTAGCCCTAACATTTTCTATCGCCGAATCGGCAAACTCGCTTTCATATGGGGTATCCTGTATTTGTTTATGGAACAGGTCCCAGTTTTCAATTGCCTTTTTTGTAATGGTTGTTTGCTGATGAAGCCTTTTAAAAATAAAATTCTCGATAAACGAAGAACGGGCAGTTTGCAGTTCCAGGTTATTGGCTTCTGTTCCTTCCACCGAACTGTAGGCGGTTATCTCTATTTTGCTGATGGCACCGTCAAATATTTTTACCAGGCGCGAAAGCTTTTCAAAATAAAATGAGTCGGTGGTTTTATCATTTTTCTGAAACGGAATGAAAAACTGCTTGGTAAAATTCGCATTGTCCTTTTTAATTACACCTTTAGTTTTACACCACATTGGGTCAATGGCCAGGTCGGGCAAAATACCTTGTTCCAAAGTTACGGGAAACGAGTAACGACAGGCCATTCCATTTTGAATCAGTATCGTATTTACTTGCAGATCCTTTCGCGGCGCATTGGCCGGAATTTTTCCTACAAAACTCAGGAACTCGCTGTTTTTATAAACATCATTCTTAAACAGTTCATCGCGATAATGTGGCGGAAGCAGGTAGCCATCAAAAACGGTAGATGGATGCAGGTGATTGGGTAGGTCGCAATGGAACTGGTCCTTATACATAATATCTAACGCTATTCCATCCTTGGGGCCGGTTAGCATTTCGTGAATGGTCTTCTCTTCCTGGTAATATTGAAAAACACTATCCCCCTCGCGCAAAAGATAACTGGAAAATACCTGCGCTAAAAAATCATGAGTGCCGAAGCCCTTGCATAGGCCCGGTTCCTGTTCCTTAATTCCGTAAGTAGAATCGGTATAGTGCAAACTATTCTTCGGTGGCAGGTATGGCTCACTCGCAAACACCTCAACAGCATACAAAACGGTTTTGTTATCCATTAATGCCAGCGACAGTGCTGTATTGGAATATGATGCAGTTATCATGTTCCTATAATGCCCCGGACTATTCTTCCATGCCTCGAACAACTGATGGGCCAACTGCTGATAAGTATAAACGGTAACCTGTTGCTGCGTATGGCTATCTGTAAATCGCTGAAAAATGAAACTCATTAAAACATTTTCGCCAACCATGTTGTGGTTACCATTGTAATAATGCACCCTTTCCTTTACATCATATTTGTGCTGAACACCTTTTTGAAAGTGAGTTACTTCATTTTGTTTTCTACAATAAGCAGCCTGGTCGTCGGCAGCCTTCATTAAAGTATTATCTGTTACCAAAGTGCTTAAGCCTTTTGAATTGCGCAGTTGGTTCAATTCTTTCAGAAAAAGCTCCTCCACCAGTTTGCTGTTTAAGTGGTCGCGGTTAATAGTATCGCGTGGAGATTGGGCAAAGGTGGTACTAACACTTAATGCCATGAGCAGAAAAAAATAAAAACACGGGGTTTTGCAGAGCATTAAACGAATAAATGAAAAACGATTGAAATTGGATAATATTATTGATAATGCGGGGATGGGGGAAAAGAAACAGGAAAATTAGCGAATTAGCGAATTTGGCTAATTAACGAATGAAAATGCAGAAGTAAAATACCGATTTTCGCATTTCCTTGTATTTTCATTGCGTATTAAATCATTCGCTAATCCGCTAATTCACTCATTCGCTAATTGACACATGACTCCAAAGTTTTACTCTAAAGAAAATCTGCATTTTCTGTTACACGAAGTTTTTAATGTTGAAGAATTGTGCAAACGCGAGGAGTTTAAGGAACACTCGGCAGCGGGCTTTGATATGATAATTGAAGCAGCCGATAGCCTGTCAGAAAACCATTTAAGACCCATTTTAGTAGAGATGGATCGCAATCCACCAAGATTGGAGAACGGTACTATTAAAGTACATCCCGATATGGAGGGGCTGATGAAAAAATTTGGGGAGGATGGCTGGATATCCATGTCGGCACCTCACCGGTTTGGGGGACAACAAGTACCCTTTACCATTTTACAGGCATCTGCTTTTATAATGGCTGCTGCTAATTACAGTACTATGGCCTTTCCGTTTTTAACCAACGGAGCTGCTCATTTAATTGAATCGTACGGAACGGAAGAACTGAAAGAGGCATTCATTCCTAAAATGTATGCCGGCCAATGGCAGGGTACGATGGCCCTTACCGAGCCCGATGCCGGTAGTTCTTTATCAGACTTAACAAGCAGTGCAAAGGCAAGTGGTAATGGCCATTATCTCGTTAAAGGTCAAAAGGTATTTATTAGTTGCGGCGACCACGATGCCTGCGAAAATATTGTACACCTTATGCTGGCCCGTATTGAGGGGGCACCAGCGGGTACCAAAGGCATTTCGTTGTTTGTTGTGCCCAAGCACAGAATGGAAAATGGCAAACTGGTGTCTAACGACGTTAGTACAGCAGGAGTATTTCATAAAATGGGCTACCACGGTGCGCCCATAGCGCATTTAATTATGGGCGAAAAAAATGATTGCCATGCTTATTTAATTGGCGAGCCGCATAAGGGACTCAGTTATATGTTCCAGATGATGAACGAGGCAAGAATAGGCGTAGGTTGCCAGGCCACCTCCATCGCTTCCGCGGCCTATTACAATGCACTTGAATATACTAAGGTACGAACGCAGGGTAGAAAGGTAGGTGAAAAAAATCCGGTTAAACCGCAAATTCCCATTATCAACCATGCCGATGTAAAGAGGTTGTTGCTTTTTCAGAAGGCGGTGGTTGAAGGATCGCTTTCGCTGGTACTGGAGGCTTCTCAGTACTTCGACAAGTGGAGAACGAGCGCGGGAGAGGAGAAAGAAAAGAATTTTTTATTGCTGGAACTGCTAACACCTGTAGTTAAATCCTATCCGGCGGAGATGAGTATTTTAAGCACCAGCGCAGGTCTGCAATGTTTTGGCGGGTACGGCTATACCAAAGAGTTTTTGGCCGAATTGTTTTTCCGAGAAACACGGATTCACGCCATACACGAAGGCACTACCGCAATACATGGTATGGACCTGCTGGGCCGCAAAGTGATGATGCAGGGTGGAAAAGCCATGATGCTGCTGATGCAGGAGGTAATGGAGCAAATTGAAGGCGCTAAAAAATATGAGGCGCTGAAAGGCTATGCTGCGGTGTTAGAGCAAAAACTAATAAACCTTCAGGAAGTGACCATGCACCTGATAAGTGTTGCGCAAACGCAAGGCCCCGAAACATATTTGAGCGATGGCACCTTGTATCTTGAGTTGTTTGGCATTCTTGTTATTGGATGGCAGTGGTTGAAACAAGGTATAAAGACGGAAGAATTGAAAGCTACCGGCAATAAAAATTATTCTGCAGAGTTTCTTCAATCGAAATTATATGCGCTGCAATATTTCTTTGAATATGAAGTGCCAAAAACCGAAGGGTTGATTACTAGATTGAAGAGTAGCAATCATGTTACAGTGATGGCGAAGGGAGAGGAAATATTATGATAAAATCCATTTGGGGCTAAAGCCCAATTCCTTTTTTGACAATGTATCCCCGCCTTGAAAGGCGGGGCAATAACACCAGCATGGGTATGTGGCCGTTCAGGCTGTTTTTCAATCCATTTTTCTAATCATAGCTGATCATAAAAATCATAATAGAACGCCCGCCCGAATGACTGAAGCCATTCAATCGGGCGGCGTTCTATTTGTTGGGACTTCCCTAAAACAAAGAAGGTCGTTCTTGCGAACGACCAACTTTGAACCTATGAAAACACTAAAACTTAGTCCGAAGACTGCCTTCGTAGTGGTTACTTTACCTTTGCAACAATCGCTTTGAAGGCCTCAGGATTGTTAAGCGCCAGGTCGGCAAGAACTTTTCTGTTCAATTCGATACCTGCTGCAGCTAATTTAGAAATGAATTTTGAATACGTCAGGCCTT
>JAQBNQ010000204.1 GCA_028288545.1 Bacteroidota bacterium | reverse complement strand
GCTAAACTCGAAACACTGGCCCGCTCCATATCAAAAAATGTGCACCAGGTGGATGAACAGCAAAGGCAATGGATACACGTAGCAGCAGTTTTTGCCAATAACTTTACCAATCATTTGTACGGAATTTCGGAGGGTATTCTCAATCAGCATGGTTTGCAGTTTGATATTCTGACGCCTCTTATTTTTAGTTCTATCGAAAACCTGTCAAAACATTCTCCTTCCGAAATTCAAACCGGTCCGGCGGCGAGGAATGATGTAAACACCATTGAAAAACACATGATGTTATTGGGCGACGATACCCGCCTCCAAAAGATATACCAGGTGCTAACAGAAAGTATCATGAACTCAGCTAAATCAGGTCTTTAATTATTTACTTAAATCATATTTAATCATAATTATCATAACCAATCAGCGTTCTATCTGTATTAATTTATTCGCTCTATGATGGCATTTCTCCGACTTATCCGTATTACCAACCTGCTTATTATTGCCCTCAGTCTTTTATTGTTCTACTACTTAATACTTGTTCCGGTACACTTTAATAGCCTACACACTACGCTGGTACCTTTCACTAATTTCGAGGTGGGGCTGTTTGTTTTATCCGTAGTACTGGTAGCTGCTGCCGGCAATATTATTAACGACTACTTCGATTTTCAACTGGACAAAGAATTTAAACCTGATCGTCCACTTGCAGCTGGTAAAATATCCCTGGATTCGGCCGTGTATCTTCACGCGGCACTGGCCTTTGCCGGTATGGGCATTGGCTTTTACCTGGGTTGGAAAAACAACAATTATCGCATTGGCTACGTGTATATAATCAGCGTTTTGTTGCTGTATGTATATTCATCGTACCTCAAAAAACTGCCGCTTGTAGGCAACCTGGTTATTTCCATGCTTACGGCTTTCCCTTTTCTGCTGCTCTTATTATTTGAGGCTAATTTTTTGAAGACAATAAATTTTGAAGGTGCTGCGTATTCGCTGTTGATATTAATATGGCAGGTAAAGTTTTATAGTGGCTTTGCATTTATAACCAACCTGGCGCGGGAGGTAGTAAAGGATATTGAAGATAAACAGGGCGATGCGGAGTATAACATTAACACCGTGGCTGTTCAGTTTGGCGATACAACGGCTAAAATAATTGCGGCATTTACCTTCCTGGTGCTGGTAGCGGGTATAGGTTATTTTATGAAAAGCTTTTTAGAAAGCGGGGCCATTAAAGAGTTTTTATACCTGGGTATTGCCCTTGTAATGCCAGTGGTAATTGTGTTGGTGTTGTTGTTTAAAGCAAAAGAGCAAAAGGATTATCACCAGGTAAGTTTGTGTCTGAAGGGTATCATGCTATTGGGTATATTATCTATGCCGGCTTTCTATACGTTTCACAAATTAATGGCAGCTTAAATGACGAAAAAAATTATACTGGCATCCAAATCGCCGCGCAGGTTTGAGTTGATGAAAATGGCCGGGCTTGAGTTTATAGTGGATTCTAAAAATGTAGAAGAAATTCATCCGGTCGGAATACCGGTTGAATTGATACCGGAGTATCTTGCCAAAAAGAAAGTTGACGCGTATATTAACGACATAGACGACAACACGGTTGTAATTGGTGCCGATACAGTGGTAATACTGGAAGGTATAATATTTGAAAAACCCGAAAACCGCGAACACGCTATTGAAATGCTTTTAGCCTTAAGCGGAAAAATGCACCAGGTGGTAACCGGCGTTTGTACTCTTTCAAAACAAAAAGAAGTTGCATTTTCTGAAACGACCAAAGTGTATTTTAATGAATTGAGCCGCGAAGAAATTGAGTTTTATGTAGATGGCTACAAGCCCTATGATAAAGCCGGTTCCTATGCCTGCCAGGAATGGATCGGTGCTGTTGGCATTAAACGCTTTGAAGGCGATTACTTTAATGTAGTTGGCTTACCCATCAACCGGGTGTACAGCGAATTGAAGAAGTTTTGAACTTTAGTATAAAACAGGTGTTACACTAATCGTTAAAAGGAGATCAATATATTTGCAATAATACATGGGCCAGTACTCTATCAAAGAAATTGAATCACTTTCGGGTGTTAAGGCTCATACGCTTCGTATTTGGGAGCAGCGCTACGGTTTCTTAAAGCCCGAACGCACCGACACCAATATCCGCTTTTATACAGATGAGCAACTGAAGCTGATACTGAATATCAGTACCCTTAACCGCACGGGGATGAAGATCTCCAAAATAGCCTGTTTAAAGCAGGACCAGCTATTAAAGGAAGTTGAAAAACTAAGCGAACATCATGTTGAGCCCAATGCGCAGTTAGATGCCCTGGTGCACTGTATGATTGATTTTGACGAGGCAAGGTTTGAAAAGACGCTGTCCTGTGGTATTCTTAAGCATGGCTTCGAAAAGGCGTTTACGGGCCTTATATTCCCTTTAATGCTACGTACCGGAACCCTATGGACTACAGGTGTTATACGGCCTGCACAAGAGCATTTTATGACTAATCTTGTTAGAAGGAAGATAATTGCGGCAATAGATAGCCAATATGTAGATAAAAATGCCGATTCGCGGAAGTTCGTTTTGTTCCTGCCTGAGGGCGAGAGGCACGAATTATTGCTGCTTTTTACCGAATACTTACTGCGTAAAAACAATCACGAGGTGGCCTATATAGGTAACTCATTGCCCTTTAATGATATCGACGTTATCAATAATTCCTTTAAGCCCGATTACCTGGTCACCTACTTCACAGTTCCTTTGCAGGATATCACTTTGCAGGATTACATCAACCGCTTATCAAACTCATTCCCTAAACAAAAACTGATTTTTGGTGGTAAGCAATTGCTTATGCAACGAGTGGCGTTGCCAGCAAATGCCCAATCTGTTTGCTGTGTAGAGGAACTC
>JAQBNQ010000201.1 GCA_028288545.1 Bacteroidota bacterium | reverse complement strand
ACTTCCAATACGAATAACATAGGCAATTCGGGCATTAGTAGTATAATTAAGGGGAATGGTGATAATAATACCACTCTGCAGGCTAACATAAACGACCCACACGCTTCGGCTACCAATCTTATTATGGATGCAAACATTAATGGTAATAACGCGGCAACAAACAACCTGATAAACGGCTCTATTAATGGCGATAACGCTACCAATGGGGGCCTCCAATTATCGGTGGATGGCAACAATGGCAATAACACCGGAGCCACGATAAATGTGGGACAAAGCAGCACTACAGGTACCCCAAATAACGGATTGAACCTTAGTGTGCAGGGATCAACATTACGGAACCAGGGTATTAATGCCCAGATACAGGGAGATAACGCCGGTAATAATTACGGTATATCTACCGGTGTTGTTGGCAATAATGTATCCGGTCAGAATTTTGGTTTTATTTCCAGCGCTACCGGAACTTCTACCGGTAACTTTGGTGCATCTTGTGTAGCAACTGGTTCTCATTTTGGCAACGTGGGCACAAATGGATTAGCATATGGCAATTCGAGCACTCTTCATAATAGCGGTGCCATAGGCCAGGCATATGGTAGCAGCGAGGGGGAATATAATTTTGGTGTTTATGGCAGAATTCTAAGCAGTACCACTAACAATGCAGGCAGCCTGTGTTATGGAGTTTATGGCACCATGGAGCCTGGAGCTGATGGAGCGCAAAACTTTGGAGTATGTGGAGACCTTGGTGGAATGACACCCGTACCAGCAGCCGGCTATCCTTACTACGCCGTGTATGGAATAGCGCCATACGGTACAGGATCTCCAACACCAGGAGTGGGAGGAGGAGGCAATTCATTTAATTCATACGCCGGTTACTTTGAAGGCGATGTGTTTTGCTCAAATATGTATTACTACTCCGATCCTAAACTAAAGGAAAATATTACCTCCTACAGCGGAGCACTTGATCAGCTAAATAGAATTTCGGTAAAGAACTATACTTTTAAAACAAGTCAGTATCCTAAAATGAACTTGCCAGAAGGTAGCCAGATAGGCGTTTTAAGTACTGATCTTAAAGAGGTGTTTCCCAACCTGGTTAAGTCAGCTAAGCACCCTGGAAATGGCAAAGAGGACCAGGCAGTGGCATTTGAAGCAGTAAACTACAATTCGCTGATACCGGTACTAATTGCAGCGGTAAAAGAACTGGATGCAAAAACCACATCCCCTTTAAATGCACCGGACTCGGTTTCAATGCTTAAAACTGCACTTAAGAATACGAACGATCAGATCGCTTACCTCCAACAACAAATTAACGACCTCTGCAATGGCGGCTGCGCTAATTTTACAGGTAGTGCCGTTCCCGGTCAGATAGAAAACAAATTATATCAAAATACCCCCAACCCTTTTTCATCTGAAACCAAGATAGGTTACACCTTCGTTTCAGGTAATTCGGCACAAATTCTGATCAATAATCTTAGTGGTCAATTCGTTAAAGAAGTTGAACTGGAGGCCAAAGGCAATGGCTCAACAATAATTAATGCAGGCGAATTAAGTTCCGGTACTTATACTTACTCTATGATTGTTGATGGACAAATTATAGATACCAAACTGATGGTAGTAGCTACTAAGAAGTAATTCATCAGTACAAAAAAACAGATTTTAAAACCATTAACCCCGGACAGGTTTACATCTGTCCGGGGTTTTGTTAATAGTACTATGCCCGTTTTATTTATCTAATACCAAACGAAAGCGCCCCTTGCGACGGCACAAAATGTCAAATCAACAAGGTCGCATGGTATTGTTTTTATCTGCAACAGGCATCAGTATTCAGGCCTTGAGATATCGTATAAATTCGTCCTTATGGCTACGGCTCACTGTGATCTGTGTGCCATCTTCCATAACCGCATATCCCCCATCTGCCCTTACATAACGCTGAACCTTATTTAAGTTAACAAGGTAACCGCTGTGAATGCGCATAAACTGCGTAGCAGATAGGGTTTCTTCAAAATCCTTTAATGGCTTGGACACAAGCATATCCTTTTTACCGGTCCTTTTTATTAGTGTGTAGTTGCGATCGGCCTTTAAATAGTCTACCTCCGATAGCAAAACAATTTCAATACCCTCTTGTGTTGATACAGCAATTTTGGTGGCCACGGGGTTCGATAAGAACTCAATATTTTTAGCCAATTGACGCAGCACATCATTATCAGGCCTGCCACTATGGAGTTTTTTAAATTTTTCGATAGCCTGCTTTAACTCGCTAATATCAATTGGCTTTAATAAATAATCAAGAGCACTAAACTTAATAGCCCTTATGGCATGACTGCTGTGTGCTGTAACAAAAATAACACTGCCCTTAAACGAATCATATTTCTCCAAAATCTCAAAACCCGTAATGCCCGGCATTTGAATATCGAGTATCAGTAACTCGGGATTTAATTTTGGCAATTCGCGCAGCGCTGTTTTTGCATCGGTAAAAGCATCCAGCACCTTAATTTCAGGGCAATGCTTCTTTAACAACAGCTGAAGGGTTTGAAGCGTATCGGGCTCATCATCTACTAGTACTGCGGAAATCTGGTTCATAATGGTTCAGTAAAAATATAAATATATGCCAATCCCTTTTCAATCAGCAATCAAATTTTACATCAACCAGGTGGGATCACAGAAGAATATCTGAGCGGCAACAGAAGCATCACTTCCGTTCCGGCTATATTTCCCTGATCATCCGTCTTATCGGTAATTGTAAAAAAATCCGTTACCTCCGTGTTTTTCCAGGTCAATTCCAATGTTTCGCGAATAATGGAAGTTGCGTGAGAATTGTGTCCGCTCCTTTTCTCCTCCCTGCTTTTTTTCCGGCCAATACCATTATCCGAAATTTTTACCTGCAAAGCATCGCCCTTTTTTAAAAAACCTATAGCCAATTTGCCCTTGCCATCCATTTTCTGAAACAAGCCATGTACAATAGCATTTTCCACCAATGGTTGTAAAACAAGGCCAGGCAAATAAATTTCTTCCGGGTTTACCCCTTTACCAAAATTGATCTTATAATCAAAACGGTTGTTCTGACGGGTCTGTTCAATTTGAATATACAGGTGAAGCAACTCAACATTTTCGCTTAAGCGGACTACAGGTGTGCGGGTAGTATCCAGTATTAACCGAAGTAGCCTTGAAAAACGAACAATATAGCGGTCGGCATTTTCAACATTTCCTTCCAGTAGTTCCTTTCTCATACTGCCAAGGGCGTTAAAAATAAAATGAGGATCCATTTGCGCCCGGAGAGCTTTCAATTCACTTTCCACCTGTAATAACCTGGCACGTTGCACTTCCTTTTCGTTCTTTTCAACCTCGTACTTTGTCTTCAGATTATTAAGATCGTTAGCAATCTGAACATTCATGATTGAGCTTTTCAGATTGTCATATTTTCTATAGCAATCCAGAGCCTCCGCCAACCTTCCTTTTTTTTCGTGCACTTCAATAAGG